>CAYZDB010000202.1:0-5683 GCA_964476985.1 uncultured Acidobacteriota bacterium
TGTACCCCTCCTCGGGCAGGATCCCGACCACCATCCCGGTCGGTTCCAGGCGCAGGAGGGCGGCCGGCGCCCCGTTGCGGGCCGGCCGCACCACCAGCGGCGGGTTGTGCCCCGCGTTGGCGTAGATCAGCGCGCGGCGGGCGTCGTCGTACACCCCGTAGAGGAAAGTCGCGAAGCGCCCGCCCGAGACCGAGCTGCACATCAGCCGGTTGACGTCGCCCAGCAGCTCGGCCAGCGCGGTGCCGCGGCGCGGGGCGTGGCTGCGCAGCGCGCCCTGCAGCGTCGCCATCAGCAGCGCGGCCGAGATCCCCTTGCCGGCGACGTCGCCGATCGCGATCCCCAGCTGGCCCTTGCCGACCGGGATGAAGTCGAAGTAGTCGCCGCCCACCCCGCGGGCCGCGCGGCAGAGCCCGGCGTAGTCCAGCGTCGCCAGCTCGGGGCGGGTCTGCGGGAAGAGCTGGGCCTGGACCTCCTGCGCGATCTCCAGCTCGCGCCGCATCCGCTCGCGCTCGGCCACCTCGCCGATCAGCCGCGCGTTGTCCAGCGCGATCGCCACCTGCGCCGCGACCGCCGCCAGCAGCTCGCGGTCGTCCCGCGTGTAGGGCTCCTCGGACAGCTTCTCGCCCAGCACCAGGAAGCCGGTCAGCCGCTCGCGCGTCGCCAGCGGGACCAGCACCCGCGCGTTGTGGCGCTCCAGGAACGCCGCCGTCGCCGCGTCGGACGGCAGCGCCAGCGCGGTCTGCCCGCGCGCCCGGCGCCAGGCCACGCCGGCCTCCGTGATGTCGAACGCGTCGCGCTCCCCGGGAGGGATCGCCTCCAGCGCGGCCAGCACGCCGGCCGGTGCGGGCTGGGCGTCCTCGGCGTCCAGGTCCTCGTTGCGGAAGACCCAGCGCCCTTCGCCCGAGGCGGTGGCGTGGATCAGGCAGAGCGCGTCGTCGCGCCGCCCCGCGCCCGCCCCGTTGCCGGACTGCACCCAGGGCGCGGCGTCGCGCCGCAGGAAGACCGCGACGTGGTCGGGGTGAAGCGCGTCCTGGACCTTCTCGGCCACCGTCTCCAGCAGCCGCCCCGGCTCCTCGACCTGCTCGCGCGCCGCGGTCCCCAGCGCCCCCAGCACGCGCTGCGCGTTGTACTGGTCGCGGAAGAAGGCGCGGTCGACGGCCGGCATGATCCGGCGGTAGACGGCGCGGATCCCCAGCGCGACCGCCATCGCGAACAGCAGCGAGACCCCCGAGGCGATCCCGGTCCAGGTGTCGGGGAACTGCCGCTCGATCCGCGGCGCGGCCACGGCGTAGGTCAGGCCGAAGATCACCCCGCCGACGAGCACGATCCCCGACGACAGCAGCGTGTACTGCAGGCCCCGCCGCAGGATCAGCCGCACGCCGAAGACGCGGTCGCGCAGCACGACGTAGATGAACGAGGTCGGGAACAGCCAGATCGTCGCGACCGCGACGAAGACCACCCAGGTCGGGGCGTCGCCGGTGACCGCCTGGAACAGCGTCAGCACCATCAGCGGCACGAACGCGGCGAGCGTGCCGACCAGCAGCACGCGCACCCGGCGGCGCTCGCCGGGGCTCTCGGTCCGGCTCAGGTTGCCGACCAGGGCGGCGACGGCCAGCCCGAGGGTCAGGACGATCTGGCCGGTGTAGATCCGGCCCAGCGTGGCCTCGAGCGAGCCGAGCCGCTCGCCGAGCCCGGCCAGCGGGTCGTGGGCGACGGCGAAGGAGACCGCCACGGTCCGCAGCGCGTAGTAGACCAGCTGGCCCGCCACGGGCACCAGCAGCACGAACTTGAGCCACGGCCAGCGCTCGTCGATCCGCGAGCGGTGCGGGAAGCGCAGGAAGAAGACGAGCAGCAGCCACGGGAAGGCGAACCCGAGCACGGCGAAGAGCATCGCCGCCTCGCGCAGCCCGGGCGGCAGCGCGAAGGCGTTCACATTGACGATCGCCGCCGTTCCCAGCAGCACCAGCGCCGCCAGCACCGCGAGGTCGTTGCGCGGCCGGGCGAAGCCGATGAAGGCCGCGCCGCCGATCGTCAGCAGCGGCACGACCAGCCGCAGCAGGCAGAGCAGCAGCGTGCGGGTCAGGCTGCGCCGCGGTGCCGCCGGGATCATCGTCAGGGTGTGGGTCCGGACCGCGCCGGCCTCGTCGGTCCGGTCCAGCACCAGCGTCCAGGGACGCATCCCGGTGCGGCGGACGACCTCGCCCAGCCGCGCCGTCCCGGTCAGCGGACCGCCCCGGCCGTCGGCGTCGTAGGCCGCCAGCAGGACGTCCCCGACCCGGAGCCCGGCGGTGGCGGCCTGCGTCGGCTGGTCCCAGGTGGTGGTCTCGGCGACGTCGCTGACGACGAACCGCCCGCCGATCGCGTCCGCGGTGAAGCCCAGCGTGACCGCGCCGTTCCGGGCGACGAGGAACTGCCACGCGCCGCCCACCGCGGAGAGCGTGGCCAGCCCGATCAGGACGGTGAGCAGCGCGAGGCGGACCTGCACGCTCCGCGGCCAGAGCCGCGGCCCGGGGTCCGGCAGGTGCGGCAGCTCGCGCGTCAGGCGCCCGCTCCCGGCCGGCGGCGCGGCGGCTCGGCGGCGGCGACCGGCGCGGCGCTGGCGGTTCCGCGCGGCGCCTCGGCCGCGGCCTCGGTCCGGGCGTCGACCTTCGCCGCCGCCTCGACCCCGCCACCCGCGCCGCCCGCCCCTTCGGCCTTCTTGGTGAGCCCGAGGATGTCGCGCAGCTTGCCCTCGATCTCGCGCGCGACGTCGGGGTTGTCCTTGAGCGTCTGGCGGGCGTTCTCGCGCCCCTGGCCCAGCCGCGTCTCGCCGTACGACAGCCACGCGCCCGACTTGGCCACGACCTTGTGGGCCATCCCCAGGTCGAGCAGGTCGCCTTCGCGCGAGATCCCCTCGCCGAACATGATGTCGAATTCGACCTGCCGGAACGGCGCCGCCAGCTTGTTCTTGACGACCTTGACCTTGGTCCGGCTGCCGGTGACGTCCTCGCCTTCCTTGATCGAGCCGATCCGGCGGATGTCGACGCGCTGGCTGGAGTAGAACTTGAGCGCGCGGCCGCCGGTGGTGGTCTCGGGGTTGCCGAACATCACGCCGACCTTCTCGCGCAGCTGGTTGATGAAGATCAGGCAGGTGTTGGAGCGGGCCACCACGCCGGTCAGCTTGCGCAGCGCCTGGCTCATCAGCCGGGCCTGCAGGCCGACGTGCGAGTCGCCCATTTCGCCTTCCAGTTCGGCCCGCGGGACCAGCGCCGCGACCGAGTCGATGACCAGCACGTCGAGCGCGCCGGAGGTGATCAGCATCTCGGTGATCTCGAGCGCCTGCTCGCCGCTGTCGGGCTGCGAGACCAGCAGGTTGTCGACGTCCACCCCCAGCAGCGCGGCGTAGTCCTTGTCCAGCGCGTGCTCGGCGTCGACGTAGGCGGCCCAGCCCCCCTGCTTCTGGGCGTTGGCCACGACCGACAGGGCCAGCGTGGTCTTTCCGGAGGACTCCGGCCCGAAGATCTCGACCACCCGGCCGCGCGGCATCCCGCCGATCCCCAGCGCCCAGTCGAGCGAGATCGAGCCGGTCGGGATGACCTGGACGTCGGCGTGGGCGGTGCTCCCCAGCCGCATGATCGAGCCCCGTCCGAACTGCTTTTCGATCTGGTCGATGGTGTTGCGCAGGGTCGAGACCTTGTCCTTGCCCGCGGTCTCCGAGGGGGCCGGCCCGCCGAGGCCGAGGGGGTTCTTGGGAGCGTTCATCTGCTGGATCCTCCGGACTGCCCGCCAGGCGAGCGGCGGCAAGGTTAGGCGGGGTGGGGGACAGGGTCAACTCGCGCGCCGGAGATCATGGCTGGTTTGTTGACAGGGCGGGACTTAGTCGCCTAAATTACCCGCAACCGGGCGCGCATTCTGGCTCAGCAAACCAGGATGAGGGGCATTGTTTCCAACTCGAGTGAGAACCACTAGGGCGGCGAGACTGGCGCGGGCGTTCGGCCTGCTCGCCGGCCTGTCGCTCCTTGCCGCCTGCGCCAGCGGGCCGCGGGTCGCTCCCGACGGCGGCCCCGCCGCGCGCGGCGGCGCCGCCCGCGCCCCGCACTCCGCCCCGGCCCCGACCCGCGACGACGCGCTCTCCGACGCCGCGAGCCTGGTCCTGCTGGCCCGCGAGCAGGCCCGGCTGGGCCTGATCGACCAGGCCTCCCTGTCGTGGGATCGGGCGATGGACGTGCTCGCCCCGTTCGCCGCCGAAGACGACACGATCGGCGACCGGATCCAAGAGATCGCGACCGAGCAGGATCGCGCCCAGGCCGAGGCCGCGCTGCACGAGGACTCGCTCCCCGAGTCGGACGGCGAGCTGGCTGCCGAACGCTCGGAGATGCTCGACGGTCCCGGCCCGGCGCTCGACCCCGAGCACCTCGGCGAGGTCGACCAGGCCGCGCGGGGCGTCCAGCCCGACTGGCCGATCCAGCTCAACGACAAGACGGTGGCCTGGCTCGAGGCCCTCTCCTCCGGCCGGCTGCGCGAGTGGTTCGCCCGCAGCCTCGAGCGCTCGGGCGGTTACGTCGACCGCTTCCGGCAGATCTTCGCGGAGGAAGGCGTCCCGCAGGACCTGGTCTACCTGGCCCACATCGAGAGCGCCTTCCAGTCGCACGCGCTCTCTCGCGCCCAGGCCCGCGGGATGTTCCAGTTCATCCCCGGCACGGGCCGGCGCTACGGCCTGGCGATCGACACCTGGCTCGACGAACGGGCCGACCCGGAGAAAGCCTGCCGCGCCGCGGCCAGCTACCTGCGCGACCTGTACGCCGAGTTCGGCGACTGGAACCTGGCGCTGGCCTCGTACAACGCCGGCGAGGGGCGGGTCCGCGGCGCGATCGCGCAGACCGGCTCGCGCGACTTCTGGGTCCTGGCCCAGCGCAGCACGCTGCGCCCCGAGACCCGCAACTACGTCCCGGCGATCCAGGCCGCGACGGTGATCGCCAAGGACCCGGTCCGCTTCGGCTTCGGCTGGGTCGACCTGCAGGACCCGGTCGCCTACGAGGTCGTCCCGGTCCCGTTCTCGGCCGACATGAAGACGCTGGCCGGCGTCGCCCAGACCGACCCGGCGACGCTGCGCGCCCTCAACCCCGATCTGCGGCGCGGGATCACCCCGCCCGGCCGGACCTACCTGCTCAAGGTCCCGGTGGGGTCGAGCGCGGGGTTCGCCGAGCGCCTGGCGCAGATCCCGCCCGAGCAGCGCGTGGCCCAGCTCGAGCACCGCGTGCGCCGGGGCGAGACGGTCACCTCGGTGGCGCGGCGCTACCGCGTCAGCGCCAGCGCGCTGCGCGCGGCCAACGGGCTGTCGAAGAAGTCGCGGCTGGCGGCCGGCCAGGTGCTGGTCGTGCCGCGCGGCAGCGTCGACGTCGCCAGCCTGGCCGACGACGAGCCGCAGGCGGCGCGCGGGCCGTCGCGGACCCACCGCGTCCGCTCCGGCGAGACGCTGGGCTCGATCGCGGGGCACTACGGGGTCAGCGTCTCGAGCCTGCAGCGCTGGAACGGGATGGGCCGCTCGACCAAGCTGATCGCGGGGCAGAAGCTGAAGGTCTCGGCGCCCGGTGCGGCCGGCACCGCGGTCGCGGCCAGCGGCGGCTCCCGCGGCGAATCCAGGGCGACCGGGGGCAGCTCTTCGACCCACCGCGTGGTGCCCGGCGAGACCGCCTCGGCGATC
>CAYZDB010000203.1:0-5671 GCA_964476985.1 uncultured Acidobacteriota bacterium
AGCGCCTCGAGCGCCTGCAGCAGCTCGGTCTTCGAGGCGTAGCGCGCGGGGGGACCGCCCTTCGCCAGCGCGGCGTCGGCTGCGCGGCGGCCGGCGGGGGCGATCGCGGCTTGGGCCGCGAGGCCGCGCTCGGCGCGGGCCGTCGTCGCGTCGACCTGCTCGGGCAGGCCGGGCGTCCCGAACCAGACCGGGTCCGAGGCCAGGTCGACCGGGCCCGGGACCAGCACCACCACGCGGCCCGACTCGAAGGCCCGCGTGACGCGCTGCGCGGGGAGCGATCCGACGAACAGCACCGGCTCCTGCGTCTCGCGCGGGCGCAGCAGCGCGGGGTCGGCCTCGAGCACCAGCACTAGGCCCGACGAGACCTCCGGGTGCTCGGCCGACCAGTCGTAGCGGAACGGCGCGTCGAGCGTGAACGGCCGCGCGTAGAGCACGCCGCGCACCGGGGCCGGGGTCTCCGGCAGCGGCGGCGTGGCGAGGGCCGCGAGCGCCAGCGCGAGCGCGCCGGCCGCGGCGAGCGCCGCGAGCGCGCGCCGGGCAGGGCGCGCGAGGGTCGGGACGGGCGGGCGTCGGCTCATCGCGCTACTCCTTCACCAGCTCGATGTCGTCGAGCGCGACCCGCCCTTCGGCCGAGCCGTAGACCGCGCCGAAGTCGAAGCGGATCGAGAGCACGTTTCCCAGGTCGAGGTTCGCGCCGTCGCGCAGGAAGTCGGTCAGCCGGATGCGGACCGTCTCGAACTCGTTCTGCCAGCCGGCGCCGGCGCCGTAGCCGGTGCGCTGGTACGGCTCCTCGATTCCGCCCCCGAAGGCCCCGATCCCGATCGCGCTGCGGCGGCCGCCGGTGTCGGTCAGCGTGACCGTGAAGGTCAGGTCGCCCAGCGCCGCGGTCGTCCGCGGGTGGCGCGTCATCTGGGTCGCCCGGAACGACAGGAAGGTGTCGTCGCGAAAATCGCGCGCCGGGGGGACCACGTCCAGTTCGTAGAAGCCGGGGCTCCCCGGGGCGAACTCGAAGACCACGCCGCGGCCCAGGTCCTCGCTCCGCCCGCGGGTCATCCCGTTCATCGGCTCGCTGCCGGTCCAGTCGAACCCGCCGTTGGTCTCCTGCTCGCGCTGCTCGGCCAGCGCCGCGACGGTGGCGGTCACTGCGCCGCCCGAGCTGCTCGTGCCCGGCGCGGGCTGGGCCTGGTAGTCGTCGACCACGAAGCTGCGGCGGGCCGGGGACTCGCGCAGCTCGTTGACGACCACCGTCCCGGCCGCGACGCCCAGCGGCCGGAACGCCTCCCACTGCCGCCAGAAGATGTCCTTGGCCGGCGCGAAGCGCTCGACGAACTGCTTGAGCAGCGCCAGCTGGACGACCTTCTGGACGCGCTGGGCCTCCTCGCGCCCGATCGCGCTGCCGGCCGGGCCGGAGAAGTCCTCGAACCCGCAGCAGTTGAAGTCGTTGTGGTCGGCGCCGTGGACGTAGGTCGACTGCCGCGCGCCGGTCGCCCGCTCGTAGAGCCCGAACGACTGCGCGACCGCGTTGTTGGGGCAGCCGCAGACGTCGCCGTCGGCCGAGCCGTAGAGCAGGTGGTAGGGGACGCCGTGCGGGTCGGACTGGGCCGGGCCGAGGAAGTCGGTCGGCGCGATGCTGCTGATCACCGCGATGTCCCGCGCGCTGTACTGCGTGGCCGGCCAGGCCTCGTCGACCAGCCGGTCGTAGGCCCGCGCCACCCCCTCGCCGCCGCGGCTGTGGCCGATCCAGGCGATCCGGGTGTCGTCGATGTGGCCGTTGAGGACCCCGCCGCCCAGCGTGGCCTGCTGCGCCAGGATCTTGTCCGTGAACTGCAGCGTGGTGGTGGACGCGGTCTCGATCCCGGGGCCGGTGTTGTTGTCGTGCGACATCGCGATGAAGCCGAACGACGCGAGGTGCCGGCCGAGGAAGTCGTACCAGTCGTAGCAGTGGCCGTTGCCGTGGCTGATCACGACCAGCGGGTAAGTTCCCGTCGCGCCCGGATCGTTGAGGACCGAGGGGTAGTAGATCCGCATGTCGTCGTTGCCGCTGCCCGAGCAGTGGGGCGGCTCGGGGCCGATGTCGTCGAACTGCGAGACGGCCAGCGGGCCGGGCTGGGTCAGGTCGCGCAGCACCGTGAACCCCGGGCCGTCGGACAGGCCGTCGGCCAGCTCCCCGGCGTCCAGCGTCCCGTTGCGGTTGCAGTCGAGCGCGAGGTCGTAGCCGCGGCCGATCGCGGTGCCGTCGACCGCCGAAAGCGATGCGCTGCCGGCCAGCGCGAAGGTGTTGTCGCGCACCCCGCCGGCCACGAAGGTCCGCGCCTCCGGGGCGCCGCGCACGTCGGCCAGCGCGGTGCCGGCGCACCACTCGGCGGCCGAGCGCTTGGCCAGGACGTAGACGTCGCAGGTCTGCCCCGTCACGGCCGGGTGCGCCGACGGGTCGACTGCCAGCTCGACCGGCGACCCCTGGTTCGCGGCGGCCGTGAACTCGAAGTGCGGGTAGGACGGAAGGCTGCGCCCGGCCAACTCGGCCGCGGTGCCGACCCCGGCGTCGGGGTTGACGACCGCGAAGCAGCCGCCGCCCGGCCGGCAGCTGTCGATCGTGCACGGGTCGCCGTCGTCGCAGCCGATGCTGGTGTACTCGCAGCCGCCGGTCGCCTCGACGCAGCGGTCGGCGGTGCAGTCGTCGCCGTCGTTGCAGGTGATCGGCGCGCCGGGGACGCAGACCGGGGTCACGGTGCCGCAGGTCTCGACGCCGTCGCAGTTGATCCCGTTGTCGCACTCGGCGTTGCTGACGCAGCGCTGCGGGTCGTCGACCAGGTAGTAGCTGATCGGGGCGATCCCGGCGCCGACCGGCTCCTCGTAGAAGGTCTGCTGGGTCGCGCCGGCCAGCCACGCCGGCCGCACGACGTCGGCCGGGTCGGGGGAGCGGTAGATGCCGTAGGGCCCCGATCCGGCCTGCCAGCTGACCCGGACGGTGTTGCCGGTCCGAGTCACGCGGACCGAGCCCGGGGCGGGGTCGGCCAGGGCGGCGGGGGGGCTGACCAGGAGCAGCGCGGCCAGCGGGAAAACGAGCAGATGGCGAGCGTTCCGGCCGGACGGCGCGGCCGGGGCGCGGTGACGGGTCACGGCATCCTCTCCCGGGGGTGGGCGGAATATACGGTGGCCGAGGGCGGCCGGGACGGTCCGGCGCGCCGTTCCCGCGGCCCGCCCGGAAGCGTCGAGCTAAATACTCCATTGAAACGAGTTCGCTTTCCCGGTAATCATCCCCAGAGAAAGAGAAAGGGAGTGCCTCGTACCCCGTCCCCGCGGGGGCGCGGCAGGGGGGGCCATGTCGTCCGATCCGCGTAGCTGCCGCTCCAGGCTTCGGCCGTTGTCCGTCGGACTGTTCGTTCTCTCGGCGGGGACGGCCGCCCTGGCAGCGCCCCCGCCCTGCGGCGGAGTCTTCGACGCGGCAGCCGACGCCAGCGTGGTGGAAGCGGCGCCCGGCGAAAACTTCGGCACGGAGCCGGAACTGCGGGTCGAGCACCCCGGGGACGGGACCCAGGTCTGGCGGTCCCTGGTCGGCTTCGAGCTCGGCGCTGCGCTGCCGGCGCACGCGACGGTCGACGGCGCCTGGCTCCGACTGTCCGCCAACGGCACGGCCTCGGTTCCTTTCGAGCTGGAGATCCGCGCCGTCACCTCGCCGTGGGCGGAGAACAAGCTGACGTGGGCCAAGCAACCGTCGTACGGGCCGGCGTACGCGATCCGCTCCGTCGGTCTCGAATCGGGTGACGTGCTGCTGGATGTGACCGCGCTCGTGACGCACTGGGCGACGGGCCGGTTGTCCGAGCGAAGCCTGGCCCTTCTCGCGCGCCCCCCGGCCGGGGTGCGCTTCCTGAGCCGCGAAGGCGGAGGGCCGGACAGCCCGGGCCCCCAGCTGCTGCTCCGCTGCCGAGTCGTCCCGGCCCCCGAGCCGCGCGATCCGGCCGACGGCGACGCGCTCCAGCAGGCGGCGATCGCGCGGCTGCGCGCGGCCTCGCTCGAGGCCCCCGAGGTCCGTCTCGTGCGCGGCGCGATCGCCTCGGCGTCGTTCCGCGTGGTCGTGCCCGCGGCCTTCCGCCTCGACCCGGTGACGCGAGCGCGCTGGTTCCTGTCCGAGTACGGCGAGGCGCTGCGCGCGGGCGACCCGGCGGCGGCGTGGCAGCTCCGTCGTCGGACTGAGGACGGCCGGCACCTCGCCTTCCGCCAGCTGCACAACGGGGTGCCGGTCTCTCCTGGAGAGCTGATCGTCCACCTCGACGGGGAGGACGTCGTCGGCCTGTCGGGCGGCTACGCCGCGGCGCTCGACCCTGGGCTCGGCCGGGAAGCGCCCCCGATCGACGCGGCGCGCGCGCAGGACCTGGCGCGCGCCGACGCCGGCGAGGGAGCGCGGCCAGCCGGCGACGTGCAGTTGGCGATCGTCGACGGGCGGCTGATCGGGACGCCCGGCGCAGAACCTCGCCTGGCCTGGACCGCGCCCGCCACCGGGTCGCCCGGCGGGCTCTACGCGATCGACGCGACCACGGGACAGACGCTGCACCTCGAGGACGCGATCCAGGAGGCGTTCGACCTGACCCTGCGCACGGCGCAGAACTCGGACCCGCCGCGGGAAGAGCCGGGCTGCTGGACGCTCAGCAGCCGCGACCTGGAGTGGTTCGACGAGAACGGCCAGACCCGCTCGTCGCCGCCGCTTCCCGACGCCGAGGGGAGCGCCGCCGCCGGCCACATCGCCGCGATCGACGCGTCCTGGCGCGCGGCCCACGCGCGCGACGGGCACGACGGCGGCGGCGGGCAGGAAGGGCTCTACCTCGACGTGATCATCCGGAACGCCGCCGGCCTGCCCACCAACAACGCCTACTACGCCCCGTTCTGCAACGACTTCCGCTTCTCGAACGGGATGGCGACGCTGGACGTGGTCGGCCATGAGTACACCCACGGCGTCGTCGCCAACGAGGCCAACCTGACCTACCAGAACGAGAGCGGGGCGCTCAACGAGAGCTACGCCGACCTGTTCGCCTACTTCGTCGACCCCTCCGACTGGACGATCGGTGAAGGGTCCGCGTCGGGGACGCTCCGGGACCTCTCCAATCCCCCGCTGTTCGAGCAGCCTGACCACGTCGATGCCGCGCGCAGCGGCGACGGCTGCGGGCTGCTGCCCCCGACGCTCATGCCGACCAGCCCCTGCTGGCCGGGGAGCTTCGACAACGGCTTCGTCCACTTCAACAGCGGCATCCCCAACAAGGCGGGATACCTGCTGATTCGCGGCGGGGTGCACGGAGGCTACGGCGTCGGGGCCCTCGGGATCGCGACGACGCGCCGCTTGCTGTACGACGCCCTCGCCAACCGGCTGACCGCGGCGTCCCAGCTGATCGACCAGCGCGACGCGATGCTGGCCGCGGCGAACGCCGACCCCGCGCTCACGGCGTACGAACGCTGCCAGGTCCGCAACGCCTACGCCGCCGTCGGCCTCGGGATCGGCGACGCGAACTGCGACGGCGTTCCCGACGACCAGGCAACCGACGACGACGGGGACCTGGTCCCGGACGGGTCGGACAACTGCCCGCAGCTCTACAACTCGCTCCAGGCCGACCAGGATGCCGACGGGAGCGGCGACGGGTGCGACGCCGACCGCGACGGGGACGGGGTGACCGACGCCCTC
>CAYZDB010000204.1:0-5669 GCA_964476985.1 uncultured Acidobacteriota bacterium
GGCGTGGATCGCGACGATCTCGCCGGCCGCGTCCTTCTCGACGTGCGTCGCCGTCACCAGGTAGGCCGCGCGCAGCCGGACCTCGCGCCCGGGCGACATGCGGTGGAACTTCTTCGGCGGGTCCTCGCGGAAGTCCTCGCGCTCGATGAAGAGCTCGCGCGAGAAGGGGACCTGGCGCGTCCCCGCGCCCGGGTCCTCCGGGTTGTTCGGGACCTCCATGAACTCGACCTGCCCCTCGGGGTAGTTGTCGAGCACCAGCCGGACCGGCCGCAGCACCCCCATCACCCGCGGCGCACGGCGGTTGAGGTCCTCGCGCAGCGCGTCTTCCAGCACTGCGACGTCCACGACGCTGTCGCGCTTGGCGACGCCGATCCGGTCGCAGAAGGCGCGGATCGCCTGCGGGGTGAAGCCGCGCCGCCGCATCCCGGCCAGGGTCGGCATCCGTGGGTCGTCCCAGCCGCTCACGATCCCTTCCTGCACCAGCTGCAGCAGCTTGCGCTTGCTCATCACGGTGTAGGTCAGGTTGAGCCGCGCGAACTCGATCTGCTGCGGGTGGCAGGGGGTCTTCAGCTCGTCCAGGAACCAGTCGTAGAGCGGGCGGTGGTCCTCGAACTCCAGCGTGCAGATCGAGTGCGTGATCCCCTCGAGCATGTCCGAGATCGGGTGGGCGTAGTCGTACATCGGGTAGATGCACCACTCGTCGCCGGTCCGGTGGTGGGTCGCGCGCTTGATCCGGTAGAGCACGGGGTCGCGCAGGTTCAGGTTGGGCGAGGCCATGTCGATCTTCGCCCGCAGCGTGCGCGCCCCGTCGGGGAACTCGCCGGCCCGCATCCGCCGGAACAGGTCGAGGCTCTCCTCGATCGAGCGGTTCCGGAACGGGCTCTCGATCCCCGGCTCGGTCAGCGTCCCGCGCGTCCCGCGGACCTCTTCCGCCGACAGGTCGCAGACGTAGGCGTCGCCCGACAGGATCAGCTGCTCGGCGTAGTCGTACAGCTGGTGGTAGTAATCCGAGGCGTAGAAGAGCCGGTCTTCCCAGTCGAACCCCAGCCAGCTCACGTCGCGGATGATCGAGTCGACGTACTCCTGCTCCTCCTTCTCCGGGTTGGTGTCGTCGAAGCGCAGGTGGCAGGCGCCGCCGTAGTCGCGCGCCAGGCCGAAGTTGAGGCAGATCGACTTGGCGTGGCCGATGTGCAGGTAGCCGTTCGGCTCGGGAGGGAAACGGGTCGCGACCCGCCCGCCGTGCTTCCCGCTGGTGCGGTCGGCGAGGACGATCTCGCGGATGAAGTCGACGTTCCCGGAAGGGGCGTTGTCCGCCGTGCTCATGCTGTGAGGCCTCGAATTCGGTGGGAATCCGCCGGGCAGGAAGGCTGCCCGCGAGGCGGCATTCTGCCAGAAGCGCGGCGTCCGGGGGCGATCGGGCCCCGGCCGCGCGGGGGGCCTGACTTGACGGTTCGGCCGTCTTTCCTTAAGGTACCCGGCGGTTGACCCTGCTGGGGGGTCGTCCAACGGTAGGACATGCGGCTCTGGACCGCAGAATCGGGGTTCGAGTCCCTGCCCCTCAGCCACTCCGGACAATCTGGCGCCGCGTCTTCACCCGCCCCGCGTCCCCCCGTTCAAACTTGCCCGTTGACCTGCGGTCGGCCCCGCGGTACCTAGGCCCTGCGCACCGCGCCCGGTGTCGGCACGGGGTGCGCACGGGACGAGGAGGCGGCATGCGGGGACTCGGTCGGCGGTTGGTGTGCACCTCGGGGGCGGTGCTGGCGTGGGTATCGATCGCGTGGAGCGCCGGCGGCCCGCCGGCGGCCCCCGCCCCGACGAAGCTGCGCGGCGACCTGGCCGGCGTGGTCGACGCGGCGGCCCCGGGCCAGTTGATCCCGGTCAGCGTCGTGCTCGCCGAGCAACTCGAGCCGGCGGAGCTCGAGCGCCTCGCCCGCTCCGGCGAGCCGCGCCGCGCGATCGCCTCGCGCCTCAAGCAGCACGCCGTGCGGACGCAGGCCCCGCTGCTCGCCGCCGTCGCCGGGTACGAGCGCGACGGGCTCGCGGCGCGGGTCCGCCCGCTCTGGCTGTCCAGCGTCGTTGGGCTCGACGCCACGCCGGCCGTGATCCGCGCGCTGGCGCAGCGCCCCGAGGTCGCCTGGATCAACCACAACCCCAAGCGCCCGGTCTTCGTCGAGGCGCCGCCGCCGGCGGGCCAACCCGACGGCCCGACCGACTGGGGCGTGGTCAAGATGCGCGCGCCCGAGGTCTGGTCCCAGCTCGGCCTGACCGGCAAGGGGGTCGTCGTCGCCGACATCGACTCCGGCGTCTGCTACGAGCACCCCGACATCGTCGACCACGTCTGGATCAACCCCGGCGAGGACCTCGACGGCGACCGGGTCGTGATGGATCCGACCGACCTGAACGGCGTCGACGACGACGGCAACGGCCGCGTCGACGACCTGATCGGCTGGAACTTCGAGGTCAACACCAACGACCCGCGCGACACCGCTTCCGGGCACGGCTCGCACACCGCCGGCACGGTCGCCGGCGACGGGACGCAGGGGACGCAGACCGGCGTCGCGCCCGACGCGCAGATCATGGTGGTCAAGGTCGGGCTCAGCCTCTCGGACGAGGTCGACGTCTGGAACGGGATGGAGTACGCCGCCGAGAACGGCGCCGACCTGATCACGATGAGCCTCGGCTGGCAGCACTCGTGGAACCCCGACCGCGTCACCTGGCGCCGCAACAGCGAGAACACGATCGCGATGGGGACGATCATGATCGTCGCCGCCGGGAACGAGGGGGGCGGGGCCGAGCCGGACAACGTCCGCACCCCCGGCGACGTGCCGAAGGTGATCACGATCGGGGCGACCGACCCGAACGACGCGGCCGCCTACTTCACCTCGCTCGGCCCCGTGACCTGGGAGGACGTGCCGGAATACGGCGACCATCCCTACCCGCCCGGGCTGATCAAGCCCGACGTCTCCGCCCCCGGGACCGACACCGTTTCGTTCAACTACTGCGACGGCTACACCACGATGTCCGGGACCTCGATGGCGACCCCGCACGTCGCCGGCCTGGCCGCGCTGATGCTGGAAGGGGATCCCTACCTGACGCGCGACGAGATGGCGGCGATCCTCGAGCAGACCGCGATCGACCTGGGGACCCCCGGCAAGGACAACACCTTCGGCGCCGGGCGGGTCGACGCGCTCGCCGCCGCGAACGAGGCCAACGCCAAGCTGCGCTACCTCTCGCACCGGCTCGACGACACCGGGCAGGACCGCGGCAACGGCGACCTCGCGCTGGACCCCGGCGAGGTCGCGACGCTCTTCGTGACCGTCCGCAACACCGATGCGGTCCGCACCTTCACCGGGATCTCGGCCTTCCTGGTCTCCGAGACCCCCGGCGTGAGCGTGCTCGACAACCACGCCGTCTACCCCGACCTGGGCCCGGGCGCGAGCAGCGAGCCGACCGGCCCGGCGTTCGCGGTCCAGGTCCAGGCCCCCTGCTTCACCGACGCCACGCTGCGCCTGGACGTCTACGACGCGGGCGGGCGCCGCTCGCGCAGCCGCTTCGTGCTGCGCGTCGGATCGCCGGTCCCGACGGTCCTGTTCGCCGACGACGCGGAGCAGGACCGCGGCTGGACCTCCGCCGGGACGGCGACCGACGGCCGCTGGGAGCGCGGCGTGCCGAAGCCGACGATCAGCAACGGCAAGACCGCGAACCCGGGCGAGGACGCGGGCGCGGCCAGCACCCGCGCCTGGGTCACCGGGAATGCCGGCGTCACCGCCCACGACGACGACGTCGACGGCGGCGAAGCCTGGCTGACCTCCCCGGCACTCGACGCCTCCGCCTACGCCTCGCTGGGACTGACCTACTCGCGCTGGTACTTCCGCGAGGGGATCCCGTCCTACCCGCCGGCGCAGTGGTTCCTGGTCGAGGTCTCCTCCAACGACGGGGCCAGTTGGACCGAGGTCGAGCGGGTCATCTCCGCGGCCGCGGCCTGGACGCCGATGTCGTTCGCGCTGGGCGAGATGATCCCGCTGACCGGCTCGCTGCGGCTGCGGGCCCGCGTCGCGGACACCGGCGGTGCCGACGCGGTGGTGGAGGGCGGCCTCGACGAGATCCGCCTGCAGGGCGACCGGATCGTCTGCGATGCCTGGACGCCACCCGCGCTCGACCTGCCGCCGCCGGTCGGGAACACGCTCCGCGCAGTCCGCGTCGGCGACTCGGTTCGGCTGACCTGGACCGCGCCCTCCCCCGGGGCCGGGCAGGGACCGGCGACGCGGTACGACGTACTCGGCGCCGACGCTCCGGGCACGCCGATGGGCACGATCGGCGGCGCGACGCTGCCGGAGTGGTGGGACGCGGGCGCGCGCCTCGACGGGCGGGCGCTGCGGATCTACCGGGTCGTGGCCGAGAACAGCAGCGGCCAGGCGCTGGGCGACCTGCCGTAGCGGGCTACGGGGCCGTCGGGGCCGCGCGCGCCGTCGCCTCGGGTGCGGCGGTGGTCAAGGGCAGGGAGGGGTCGCGGCGCCAGGCCGCGATCCCGCCCGGGAAGAGCTTCGCGTCCCGCACCCCCAGGCCGTAGCGCAGCAGGAACCAGCCGAGCGCTCCGTCGTGGAACGACTCGCCCACGACGACCAGGTCGCGCTCCGCGAAGAGCCCCGCCGCGGCGGCCGCGCGCTCGAGCGCGGCGAGGTCGAACGGCGCGGCGGCGCCGGCGCGGCGGTCGGTCGGTTCCGGATCCGGGAGTGGCCAGGGCAGGGCGCCGGGGATCCCGCCGTCCGGGACGGCGGATGTGCCGCCCGCATCCCGCTCCGGGAGCAGTGGGCGCACGTCGACGACCGCGCCCTCGGGCCGGGACGTCGCTTCGCGGAGATACGCCAGCGTCGCGAGCCCTGGCGGTCGCGGCGGGATCCGCGGCGCGGCGGGTCCCGCGCCTGCGGCGGAGAGGCCGGCGACGGGCGCAGCGTCTGACGCGTGCCCGGCTTCGATCTCGCCGGCGAGCACGGAGCACCGCGTGGCGCCGGCCAGCGTGAGCAGCCAGCAGCCGGCCGCGGCGCGGCGAAGCCCGCCGGGTCCGCCCCCGCCGGTCACCACCATCGTCGCGCCGGGATCGAAGCCGGCGACCCCGAGCGCCGCGGCCAGGCGACGCAGCGCGTCGTCGTCGAAGTCCTCCGCCACCGGAACGATCTCGTCCAGCGGCAGCGGCCGCGCCGGGGCGACGTGGCCCAGCCGGTAGTCGGCGAGAGGCCGGCTGTCGAAGAGGAGCACGGTCCCGCTCGCGAGGGGGGGTTCCAGCTGCTCGGGCGTGACCCACAAGGGCAGCGCTTCGCCCCCCCATCCGGTCGCCGGGGGGCCGCCCCGGCCGCAGGCCGCCGCGCCGGCGAGGGCGAGCGCGGCGAGGAGGGCCGGCCTCGCGACCGCCCCCCGCCTCGCCTCTCGGGCCCTGGCTCGCCGATCCTCCGCCACGCCGCAACGATCGGTCCGGGCCCGGGGCGGGACAAGCCGCGGCTTTGACACCCCGGTGCCGGACGGCTAGCATCTCCGGGCTTTGCGAGGCCCGCGCCGCAGCTCACCGCAGCGCCCTCGCGTCGCCTTGGGGCCGTAGCTCAGCTGGGAGAGCGCCTGACTGGCAGTCAGGAGGTCGACGGTTCGATCCCGTTCGGCTCCACCAAGTCCACAGG
>CAYZDB010000205.1:0-5667 GCA_964476985.1 uncultured Acidobacteriota bacterium
CGGGCCGCGGGGCGGGCCGCCTGCGCCGCACCGGGCGCCTCGTCGTCGGCCGCGGCGTCGGCCGGTCCCAGCGCGAACTCGGGACCGGCTTCCTCGATCTGGCGGCCCTCGCCCGCGCCGCGCGCGGCGGCGACGGCCTCGCCGGTCGCGTCGGCGGACTCCTCCGGAACCTGCTCGGGCGGCTTGTAGGTGAACGCCATGTTGAATTCGATCCGCTCGTCCGCCTGCCGCTCGTACTCCTCGGGCGTCACCTCGGAGAACATCGCCGAGTCCTGGAGGGACTCCTGCAGGTCGAGGAAGCTGTCGAAGGTGCGGCCGACCCCCGAGACCTCGATCCGGATCCGCCCCTCGCCGGTCCGCTTGTTCAGCACCTCGAACTGCGGCCGGATCGAGACCAGCTTGATGTCCCAGGGGGTGACCTGCTCCAGCGCGTTGAACAGGCGCGTCCACGAGAAGTTGCGCTGGTCGAGGATCGACGAGACGAACTCGGCCTGCGAGGTCAGCGTGTCCTGGTCGACCTTGGCCAGCGCGGCCTGCAGCTTGTCGGCCTCGAGCTTCATCTCGTGCATCCGCTTGCGGTGCCCGGCGATCTCCTGCTCGAGCTGGGCCTGGCGGGACCCGGCGCTGAAGTAGGCCCAGGCGTTGTAGCCGGTGAAGCCGAGCGCGAACGCCGCGACCACGCCCAGCGCCGCCCAGATCGGCTTGTCGTTGCGGAACGGGCTCGACGCCAGGTTGATGTCGATCGGCTTCACGACACCCTCCGCAGCGCCAGCCCGACCGCGGGGAGCAGCTCGGGCACGGTGCCGTCCGGCAGCCCGCGCAGCTCCGGAATGTTGCGGGGCGCGCCGGCGATCCGGACCTCGCCGTAGCCCGCCTCGCGCGCCACCTCGGCCAGGGGGCCCGTGTCGAGGCCCGCGGCGCGCAGGATCGTGGAGGTCACGCCGCGGCCGAGCAGGTGCTCCTCGTAGTAGGACAGCGTCGACTTCAGCTCCCGCCCCACGACGCGCAGGCTCTCCTCGCCCTGGAACGGGCCCGTCACGTGGTACGCCTTGGAGCGGTAGAGGGCGAGCCGGCCGTCGCGCACCAGGGTCACGCTGAAGTAGGTCGGGGTGGCGTTGACCAGGGCCGAGTCGCCGTCGAGAGGGGCCGCGCCGCCGGCCGCGGCGTCGAGCCGGACCTGGTTGAGCAGCGCGAAGCTCGACAGGTCGATCAGGCCGACCCGGAGCCCGGCCGCGGTCAGCAGGTCCTCGATCGGCCGCAGGCTGGCGTCGGGAGCGACCGCCACGAGCACCTGGATCCGGCCGTCCTCGAGCCGGCCGAGCGGCTGCCACGAGAGCCGCGCGTCCTCCACGCGGAACGGGATCGACTTCTTGATCCGCCAGCGGATCATCTCGGTGGCCTGGCTGGAGGCCGCCGGCAGCTCCTCGAGGTCGACCACGAAGACCCGCGCGATCGTGTCGGGCACGGCCAGCGAGATCCGCGCGCTGCCGGTCGCTCCCGCCAGCTGCAGGCTCTCGATCACCGCCCGCACGAACGCCGTCGGGTCCTCGAGCTGCGTCTTCAACAGGCCGGGGGAGAAGCTCCCCTCGCGCAGCGCCCGGTGGCCGTAGCCGCCGAGGTGGAACTGCCCGCGCTGGCGCGTCAGCCGGACCGTGACCACGGCGTCCTCGCGCAGCTCGACCGCGACGAGCGGGTAGTGCGGCCGCATCCAGGCCGCGTCGCGCACCCCGGCCGGGATCAGCCGCTCCATCCGCTCGCCGATGACCTTCATGTCCATCCCGCTGCCGTCTCCTCTGGCCTGCCGCTCAGTCGACGAACGTGACCTTGTTGATCTCGCGCAGCGTCGTCTTGCCGCCCAGCACCTTGAGCAGGGCCGACTGCCGCAGCGGGATCATCCCCTCCTCGACCGCCTTCTTCTTGATTTCCGCCGACGGGCGGCGGGCCAGGATCATCTCGCGGATCTCGTCCGACAGGTCGAGCAGCTCCGAGATCGCCTCGCGGCCCCGGTACCCGGTGCCGTGGCACTCGATGCAGCCGCGCCCCTCGTAGAACACCCGGTCCCGGAACGCGGACGGCTCCAGCCCGGACTCGACCAGCATCTGGTCCGTCGGCTGGTGGCGGATCTTGCAGTTCGGGCAGATCAGGCGGACCAGCCGCTGGGCCAGCACGCAGTTCAGCGCCGAGACGAAGTTGTACGGCTCGACCTTCATGTTCAGGAACCGGCCCAGCACGTCGACGACGTTGTTGGCGTGCACCGTCGTGAAGACCAGGTGGCCGGTCAGCGCCGACTGGATCGCGATGTTCGCGGTCTCCTCGTCGCGGATCTCGCCGACCATGATCTTGTCCGGGTCGTGGCGCAGGATCGAGCGCAGGCCGCGGGCGAAGGTCAGTCCTTTCTTCTCGTTGACCGGGATCTGCATCACGCCCTGGAGCTGGTACTCGACCGGGTCCTCGATCGTGATGATCTTGTCCTCGCTGTTGTAGATCTCCGAGAGCGCGGCGTAGAGCGTGGTCGTCTTGCCCGAGCCGGTCGGGCCGGTGACCAGGAACATCCCGTAGGGCTCGCGGATGAACTTCCGCGCGCGGCGCAGCACGTCCTCCTCGAAGCCGCAGACGTCGAGCCGCAGCGTCTTGAACTTCTCCGAGGCCGACTCCTTGTCGAGGATTCGGATCACGCAGTCCTCGCCGTGCACCGAGGGAATGATCGAGACGCGGAAGTCGACGGTCCGGCCCTTGATCCGCAGCTTGAAGCGGCCGTCCTGCGGGATGCGCTTCTCCGAGATGTCCAGCTCGGACATGACCTTGATGCGCGAGATCAGGGCCATGTGGAAGCGCTTGTCGATCGGGTCCATCGCGTTGTACAGCACGCCGTCGATCCGGTACTTGATCATCACCTCGCGGTCGCGCGACTCGATGTGGATGTCCGAGGCCCGGCGCTGCAGCGCGTTGAAGATCGTGGAGTCGACCAGCTTGACGATCGGGCTCTGGTCCGAGGTGATGCGCTCGATCGAGAGGACCTCCTCGCCCTCCTCGTCCTCCCGCACGACCTGGACCCGCAGCTCGTCGGTCGCCTCGTCCAGCACCCGCTGCGACGACTCCGAGCGCTTGAGGATCTCCTGGATCGCGGCGCGGGTCCCGACCGAGACCTCGATCGGCGTGCCCAGCAGCAGCTCCAGCTCGTCGATCATCAGCACGTCGGTCGGGTCGACCACGGCCACGACCAGCCGCTCCCCGGCGCGCCGGATCGGCACGAAGTGGTAGCGGAACATCAGCTCGACCGGGATCGTCTCGAACAGCGAGAGGTCGATCTCGACGTCCTGCAGGTCGACGAACTCGAGCCCCAGGCGCTCGGCGCGCGCCCGCGCGTCGATCTCCTCGTTGATCGTGTCGGCGACGGCGCCGGGCACGAAGTTCGGCTCGAGTTCCTGGCTCTCGCTCATCGCGGCGGCCCCCTAGGTTCCCAGGTTTCCGACGACCTGGAGCAGCGGGTAGTAGATCGAGAACAGGAGCAGCCCGACCACGACGGCCATGCCCACCAGCAGCGCCGGCTCGACCAGCGAGACCAGCGTCTGCAGCTCGTGCTCGATCTCCTCGTCGGTGAAGTTGCCGACGTGGTCGAGCATCTCGGCGACGGTTCCGGACGACTCGCCGACCTTGACCATCTCGATCAGCATGTCCGGGAACAGCCCGGTCTCCTCGAGCGACGACCAGAGCGCCGCGCCCTCGCGGATCTTGCCGGCGACGCGCGCGATGGCCTGCCCGTAGATCGGGGTGCCGATCGCCCGCGACACGATCTCGAGGCCGGTCACCATCGGGATGCCGCCCGAGACCAGCGTGCCCAGCGTGCGGGCGAAGCGGGTCACGACGAACTTGCGGGCGATCGACCCGACCACCGGAAGCTGGTAGACCAGCGCCTCGAGTGCGCGCTGCCCGGTCGGCGTGCGGCGCCAGACGGCGAGCAGCACGCCCCCGCCGACCAGCACGCCGATCCAGACGAACCACCACTGGCGGATCAGCTGCGAGGCCCCCATCACGGCCCGCGTGATCAGCGGCAGCTCGGCCCCGAAGTCGCTGAAGAAGTCCTGGAAGTTGGGCAGGACGTAGGTCAGGAGCACGACCACCAGCACGACCGAGAGCGCGATCAGGATCGCCGGGTAGGTCAGCGCCGCGAGCACCTTCTTGCGCACCGTGAGCAGCGTCTTGCTGTAGTTCACGTAGCGCTGCAGCACGGTCGCGATCTCGCCGCTGCGCTCGCCGGAGGCCACGGTGCTGGCGAACAGCGGCGGGAAGACCCCCTGGGCCGCGAACGCGTCGGACAGCGCCTCGCCGGTCCGGACGCGGTTGCGGACGTCCTCGAGCGCGGCCTTGAAGACCGGGTTCTGCCGCCGTTCGATCAGCAGCGTCAGGCACTCGACGATCGGCAGCCCGGCCCGGATGAGCGCCACGAATTCCTGGTTGAAGAACAGGAACTCGCTCATCTTCACCGAGCGGCGCCGCTTGACCAGGCCGCCCAGCGCGGTGCCCAGGCTCGACCGCTTCTGGATCGAGAGGACCAGGAACTCCTGCCGCTCGAGCTCGCGGCGCAGCGTCCCCGGCTCGGTGGCTTCGAATTCGCGATCGACGATCTCTCCGGTCGTCGTCGCCAGGCGGCAGCGGAAGATCGGCATCGTCAGCGCCCCGGCCCCGCCGCAGCCTCGGCGCCGTCGCCGGCGTCGACCGCCTTGATCGCGATGAAGATCGCGCGGTCCTGGCGGCGGCCGGGTGCCCCGACCAGTTCCTCGCGGCCCTGCGGCAGCGCCAGTTCGAGCCGCAGGACGGTACGCGGCGCCGCGCCGGCGGCACCGGCCTCGCCCGGCAGCGGCTGCTCGAGCAGGTCGAAGGTCTCGATCGAGACCACGCCACGCTCCCGGTCGACCGAGGCCACGCGGAAGGCGACGGAGTAGCGCTCGCCCAGCGCCGCCTCGGCGCGCTTCCCTTCCATCGCCCGCAGCGTGGTCGACGACAGCAGCTTGTAGCTGGTGTAGCGGGTCAGCTGCGAGAGCGACTCCGAGACGCCCCGCAGCTCCTTCGCGATCCCCCCGGCGGGCGCCGGGTCGCGGGTCGCGAGGATCAGGCTGATCGAGAGGTCGACCGCGCGCGGCGGCGTGTCCCAGGCCGACAGGGCGCGCGCGATCCGATCCAGCCGCTCCGGTTCGTCCTCGACGGTCAGCAGGCGCGAGGACTTGGGGACCCGCACCGCGCCGCAGGGGCCGAGCAGTTCCTCCACGACCGCGGAGGCCTCGGACAGCGGCTTGTAGCGCACGGCGATCACGCGCGCCTCGATCGACTTGCCGTCGCACGCCGGGTCGGCACCCGGCTCGACGGCGTGGGCGGGGCCGGCCCCCCCCGCGAACAGGAGGCCTGCCAGCAGCGGGACGAGGGCAGCGCGCTTCACAGGTCGAGCTCCGTGCCGAGGATCATCGTCACGGACGGGGCGTCCGGGCTCGGCGGAAGAAGGGTCACGATCCGCGCGCCGGGCTGGTCGACCCGGCGCACCACGGACGCGGTGCGGGCGCGCTCGGCGCGGGCCGCGATCAGGCTCTCGCCGGCCGCGGGGACGCGGCGCGCGACTAGCGGAACGAGTGCGGCGGCGGCCAGCAGCACCGCCGCGGCGGCGAGCAGCAGGCG
>CAYZDB010000206.1:0-5583 GCA_964476985.1 uncultured Acidobacteriota bacterium
CGACCGCGCACCCCCCCAGGGCGGCACGTGGCGCGCCGGCCGGCCGGACGAAGGGGGAGCCGGCGCGACGGGCGTCGTGCTGCGGACCCAGCGAGCGCGCCGCGCCGCGGGAGGCGGGCGGCCCGCGGCGCCGCGCGCGTCGCGGCCGTACTCCTCGCGCTGGTCGCGCTCGTCGCGCTGGCGGTCGCGGTGCGACCGGGGATCGCGTTCGCCACCGCGCGGCGGATCGCCTACCTCCGCGCCGGGGCCGAGTGGGGCACGGTCGACGCCGGGGGCCGGCGGCTGGGCTGGATCGCGCTCGGCGAGGGTCCGCCGATCGTCCTGGTCCACGGGATGCGGGCGGAGGCCTCGGTCATGACGCCGCTGGCCCGCGCGCTGGCGGATCGAGGCTGGCGCGTCGTCGCGTTCGACCTGCCGGGGCACGGCCGCTCCGACCCGCCCTCGGGGCCGGTCGAGATCGACGGGGCGGGGGAGCTGGTGCTCGACGCGGCCGCGGCGCTCGGCCTGCCGCCGCGGCCCGCGCTGCTCGGTCACTCGATGGGGGGCTGGATCGTCGCGTGGCAGGCGCTCGCGCAGCCCGGGCGCTGCGGACCGGTCGTGCTGGTCTCCGCGCCGGGTGTCTGGAGCGACCTGCCGCCGCTCGACCGGCTCCACCCCGAGACCGCCGCCGAGGCCCGGCGCTCGATGGAGTACTTCTTCGCCAAGCCGCCGCCCGCGCCGTGGCCGGTGCTCTGGCTGGCGGCCCGCCGTCCCGACGGGATCGGTCTCGACCTGCTGCGCTCGGCGCTCTCCGGCCGCTTCATGGTCGGGGACCTGCTTCCCGGCCTGCGCGTCCCGGCGCTCGTCGTCGCCGGGGCCGAGGACCGGATCGTCCCGGCAGAGGCCTCGCGGCGGATGGCGGACGCGCTCCCGGTGCGGCGCTACCTCGAGGTGCCGGGCGCAGGTCACATGGTGATCTGGGAGGATCCCGGGACCGTGGCCCGGGCCGCGGACGCGTTCCTGCGGGAGGTCGCCTACGGGGCGGTTCAAGCGCCGGGACAGGTTCGATAGAATCCGCCGGTCGGCCGGGTCGCGGGGTGCCCCAACCCCCTGGCGGCCCCGGCCCGGCCAAGGAGAGAGGATGAGCGAGAAGCCGTTCCAGCCGGTCGTTCCGGCCAGCTCCACCGACCGCGAGTTCACGATGCGGGCCCTCGTCCTGGGCCTCGTGCTCTCGGTCGTGCTCGGGGCCGCCAACGCCTACCTCGGACTGCGGGCCGGGATGACGATCGCCGCGACCTACCCGGCGGCGGTGATCAGCATGGCGTTCCTTCGGCTCTTCAAGGGGTCGCTGCTCGAGGAGAACTTCGCCCGGACCGTCGGCTCGATCGGCGAGTCGGTCGCGGCCGGCGCGATCTTCACGATCCCGGCCTTCGTGATCCTGGGGCTCTGGAAGTTCAACCCCCAGGAGATGTTCAAGGAGTACCTCACGGCCTCCGCCCTGATGATCCTGGGCGGGATCCTGGGGATCATGTTCGTGACGATCCTGCGCCGCGTCATGGTGGAGGACCGATCGCTGCCGTTCCCCGAATCGGTCGCCGCGTCCGAGATCCACATCGCCGGGCGCCGCGCGGGGACGGGCGCCGCATCGCAGCTCTTCCAGGCGATGGGCGTCGGGGCCTTCATCAAGCTGATCGGCGACCTCGGGATCTTCGCCGCGAAGAACCCGTTCCACCCCGCGGTCGGGACCCACGGGCAGAGCCTGGTCCGGCTGGGGCTGACCAAGGACGCCAAGACCGTCGCCGCGGGCGGCGTCACGACGATCTCGGCCCCGGAGATCACGCCCGCCTACTTCGGCGTCGGCTACATCATCGGGCCGGAGCTGGGGGCGCTGAACTTCGCCGGCGGCCTGCTGGCCTGGGGCCTGCTGGTGCCGCTGCTCGTGTTCTTCGTCGGTCCGACGATGATCGGCGAGTACACCAGCCCGGAGGGGGTCCAGAACTGGGCCGGCCTGACGGCGCACCTCTACCGCTTCATCGTGCGCCCGATCGCGGTCGGCGGGATGCTCGTCGGCGCCTGCTTCACGCTGTGGCGGATGCGCAAGAACCTGATCGCGGGGATCCAGCGCGGGATCTCCGACGTCAAGAAGTCGGCCAGCGCGAGCCAGGCCACGCTGCGGACCGAGCGCGACCTGTCGTTCCAGGTCGTGGCGATCGTGATCGCGGCGGTCTTCGGGCTGATGATCGGGCTCTACTTCTACTTCGCGGGGACCTTCCTGGCGGCGGTCGTGGCCGCCGTCGTGATGCTGGTCACCGGGTTCTTCTTCTCGGCGGTCTCGGGCAACCTGGTCGGCATGATCGGCTCGTCGAACAACCCGATCTCCGGCCTGACCCTGGCGACGACGCTGGTCGCGGCGCTGACGATGGTGATCGTCGGGGCCAAGGGGGCGCAGGGGGTCGCGGCGGTGATCGGCGTCGCGGCGATCGGCTGCGTCTCGGCCGCGGTCGCGGGCGAGATGCTGCAGGACCTGAAGGTCGGGCACATCCTGGGCGGCACGCCGTGGAAGATGGAGCTGGGCGACATCGTCGGCGTCGTCGTCGCCGGGCTCGTGATGTTCTTCCCGCTCTACCTGCTGCACACCTCGGACCTCGCCAGCAACCCGACGAACGGCGGCTTCGGCGGCCCGAACCTCGCGGCCCCGCAGGCCGGCCTGATGGCCTCGCTCTCGCAGGGGATCGTCGGCGGCGAGATGGCCTGGCCGCTGGTCGTGGTCGGGATCGCGATGGGGATCTCGATGATCCTGGTCAAGGTCCGCTCGCCGATGCTGTTCTCGGTCGGGATGTACCTGCCGCTCGAGACGACCTTCGCGATCTTCTGCGGCGGGCTGATCCGCGGGCTGGTCGACAAGCTGGTGCTGAAGAAGGGCTTCAACGACGCGCAGAAGGCGCGGGTCGAGAACACCGGCGTGCTGGTCGCCTCGGGCCTGATCGCGGGCGAGGCGCTGATGGGGCTGTTCATCGCCGGGGTCGTCGCCTTCCGTGCCGACAAGACCTTCCCGACGCTCTCCTCGTTCAGCGGCGTCGCCTCGTGGATGGCGATCGCGATCGCGGTCGTGCTCGTGCTCTACATGGTGCGGGTCCCGATCTCGAAGGCCGGACGGCCCGACGAGCCGGCGCCGCCGATGGCGGTGATGTAGCCCGGACTGCGGAACGTCGGTCACGACGGGGCGGCGCCGCGGCGCCGCCCCGTCTGTTTCCGGCCGGCTGAGCGGGCGACGTCTACGAGTGTCCTGCCTGCGCCAGCGCGAGCTGCGCCAACGCGCGCCGCAGCCGCGCGTGCGCGTCGAAGCGCAGGACGAACTCCGACTCGCGCCGTCCCCCCTTGGCGCGGATCACGCCGGCCAGCGCGCGGCGGTCGGCCGCCGGCCAGCGTTCCACTCCCGGCAGGACGCAGACGAGGGGGGCCCAGCGGTCGAGCGCCAGCCGTTCGCCGGGTGCCAGGTCGCGGAACGACGACGCCCCCAGCAGGCGGATCACGTCCTGCCGGCACGACGCCACGGCCCGCTCCCGGTCGGCTCCGCCGCGGGCGGCCAGCTCGCGCACGACCGCCAGCGTGGCATCGGCCATCGGCAGCGCGCCCATGACGTCGCGGCGCGGCCGGCCGAGGTCGAGGAAGGCGTTGCTCGCGGAGAGCCGCTGCAGCGTGGCGCGGTCCGAGCGGGCGCCGGGCCGCGCCTTGATCCGGCGCTCCTCGGACCGCATCAGCCGCAGGGTCTCGGGGTCGCGCGGCGCGAACCCCAGCTTGGCGTAGAACCAGAACGCCCCCGAGTCGAGCCCCTCGTCGTTGTCGTGGCCCAGCTGGTAGGGGACGATCACGAAGGCCCGGGCCCCGAAGAGCGCGCGCGCCGTCGCCAGCATCCGCGCGAAGACCCAGGCCGCCTCGCCGCCGCGGAAGGCGTCGAAGACGTTGTACGCGATCTCCGAGGAGCGGTAGAGCGAGGAGATCAGCGCGTAGCCGATCGGCACGCCGTTCTGCAGCGTCAGGATCCCGTAGACCGACTCCAGCAGCAGCCGGCGCTCGGGCACCTGGCCGATCAGCGCGAAGACCAGCCCGTCGTCCCAGCGCACCAGCCGGACGTCGTCGGCCGAGCCCCAGGCGAAGGCGTCGAGGTCGCGGGCGCGGGTGATCATCGCGCGGCGGGCCAGCTTCACCAGCTCCTGGCCGTCCCGCGGGTCGACCGTCTCGACCGCGAGCGGCCGCCGCCGCAGCTCGCGCCGCAGATCGGGGCGCTGGCGGCGCAGCGGGGCGTCGAAGAAGTGGACCGGGCCGGTCGGCCAGCGATCGAGCGTGCGCGACGGGCCGCCCTCGCCCCAGGCCAGGCGCAGCGTCAGCTCCAGGTCCTGGTAGAGCGCCTCGTGGAGGAACGAGCTGCGGGTCAGCGTTTCGGTCCGGCGCACGATCCAGGTCGCGTCCGTCACGCCCGGGCCGGCCAGCCGCTGCACCCACTCGCGGGCCGGAAAGTCGTACTCGTCGATCGCCGGCGACTCGCTGTAGGTGGAGAGCAGTGGCAGCGCGGCGAGCAGCCGCTCGGGATGCTCGAGCTCCTTCCAGGCGACCGACAGCCGCTCCGGCCAGTCGTGCGCCAGCCAGCGCGCGGTCGGGGCGAAGAACGGGTAGACGATCTCGGTCCCGGCGATCCCGCTCCCTTCCAGCGCGCGCCGCGCGCGGCGCAGGTCGGCGCGCCCCGCGAAGCGCTGCAGCACGAACTCGGCCGCGGAGCGGACCCGCTCGTCGTCGGGGTAGGCGGCGAGGAACGACAGCGCCTCGTGCAGCCGCAGCACGGCGTCGGCGTGAGGGAGACGAGCGCGGTCGAGCGCGGCGATCGCCGCCAGCTTCTCCTGTGCCGGCTCGGGGCCGCATTCGGTCTTGAGCGCCTCGAGGCGGGCCAGCGCGGCGGCGGGAGCCGGACCGGGCCGGGGGGCGGGACGGCGGGCCATGCGGGAATCCTCCCTCGGCGGACGGCGGATTCTACGATGGCCGCCGCGGCGCGCGGCGCGTCCAGGCTGCGGCCCGTCGCGGACGATCCGGGCTAGGGGCCGAGGAGCGGGGCCAGGAAGGGGTCGCGCCGACCCTCGGCCGCCGCAGCCGGGTCGCCGGCGGCGATCCGGACGACCAGCTCGCGCCCGCCGTCGCGCTGGGCCTTGGCCAGCCAGCTGCGGGCCTCGACCTCCCGCCCCGAGCGCGCCAAGCAGAGCGCCAGCGCGCCGAGCACGACCGGCGAGCCCGGCGCCGAGCGGGCCAGCGCCGCCAGCCGCTCGACCGCCGCCGGCCGGCGGCGCGGGTTGCCGAACCGCAGCAGCGCGGCCGCGACGGCGATCTTCGGGTCGGATGCGTCGGTCTTCCAGGCCCGCTCGAGCAGCTCGAACGCCTCGAGCCGGCGCCCCGCGGCCGCGGTCTCGCGGGCCTGCTCGTAGAGGCGCCGTGCAATCCGGGCCGGCGGGATGATCTCCGGTCCCTTCTTCTGCTTGTCCCACCGCGCGCGGGCCTGCGGGTCGGTCAGGACGTCGATCGCCTCGTGCAGCAGGCGGAAGGCGTTCTCGATCTCCT
>CAYZDB010000207.1:0-5577 GCA_964476985.1 uncultured Acidobacteriota bacterium
GTCCGGCTCGAGGCCTCGCTGCTGGCCGGTCCGGACGGCGTCCGCGTGGTCGACGGCCGCGCCGTCTCCGCCGCCGGCACGACGGTCGACCGCCTCGCCGTCGCCGTCCGCGGGGGAACGATCGAGGCCGAGGCGGACGGGCGGCTGGTCGCGACGGACATCTTTCCCAACCTCGGGCTGGAGCCCGACCTGGTCGCCGCGAGCGGCGCCTACCGGGCGCGGCTCTGGCGCACCGGCGAGGGCCAGCCGCTGCGCTGGAGCGTCGAGGCCGAACCGGTGCCGGACCCGGTCCGGCCGAACGGTCTCGACGGGCGCTTCACCGGGGAAGGCGGCGGCGGGCGGATCGCGCTCGACTTCGGCGGCGCGTGGGGCGGGTCGCAGCTGACCTTCCGGCTGCGCGGTGACGACGCGGTGGTGCGCGACGGCCTGACGATCGAGGCCGGGCTCGACGCGCCCGGCTCCGCCGCCGCGCGCGCCGCCTTCACGCACCTGCTCGAGCAGGGGCGGCGGATCGACCTCGAGCTGCCGCTCGAGACCACGCCGGTCCCCGACGGCCCGATGCGCGTCGCCGCCACCGTGCGCCTCGTCGACGGCAAGCTGACCGGCCTCGCGGCGACGGTCGACGTCGACGGCCTGTACCTTGGCCGCTCGCGCTTCGAGTCCTACCACGGCCAGTTCGACGAGACGGCGCGCGATCGCTGGGTGCTGGCGATGCACGCCACCGACGCGACCGGGGGCCGCGTCGAGGCCACGCTGGAGATCCCGCCGGGACCCGGGTTCACCCTCGACGCCCGCGCCACCGAGGCCGACTACGACGCGGTGTCGGAGGTCGTGCGCGCGCTCGGGATCGAGCTCGAGCTGCCGGAGGGGCGGGGGCTCGTGAACGGCACGATCGCGGGCGATTGGTCCGCGGCGGCGGCCCGGCTCGAGTTCGACGCCGCGACCGAGCTGACGCTCGGCGACGCGACGCCCGTCACCGCCGCGGCCCGCGGGACCCTGACGAACGACGCGGTCCGGTTCGACGACGGGTCGCTCCGGCTGCCCGGGCTCGAGGCGGACTTCTCGGGGGAGGTCGCGCTGCCGGAAGGCGAGCGGCCGCTGCAGGCGCGGCTGCGCTCCCGCGTCCGCGCCGAGCTGGCCCCGCTCTTCGCCTGGCTGGAGCTCGGCGAGGCCTCCGGCATCGTGGAGGGGGACCTTGCCGGGACGTTCGAGAGCTTCGACCGGCCGCTGCCGCTCGAGGGGACGGTGTCCTGGCGGGAACTTGCGGTCTCCGGGCTCCGGATCCCGGCGGGGGCGGCGGCGGTGACCGCGCAGGACGACGGCTTCCGGCTGGACTCGACCGCCGGCAGGCTGGAGCACCGGCTCGCGATCTCCGGACCGATCGAGAACCCCTCGTTCGAGCTGACGACCCACTCCGACGGCATGCCGGTGCAGGACCTGGCGGCGAGCGAGATGGACGCCGGCTCGGCGGTCCAGGCCGAGGGGCGCGGCACGCTCCACGCCGCGGGCGTGCTGCGCGAGCAGCCGACCTGGAACGGCCGCCTCGACCTCGAGGGGCTGTCGCTCTCCGCGGCGACGATCGAAGCCCAGCTGGCGCGGCCGGCGCGGATCGACCTGGAGCCCGGCGGGCGGCTGATCCTCGTGACCCCCGTCGAGCTGGTGACCGCGCGCGACAGCCGGATGAAGATCGAGGGGGAGTACGGGCTCTGGGGCCGGGCCGAAGGGCAGCTCGGGCTGGTCGTGACCGGTTCGCTCGACCTCGCGGTGCTCGAGCTGTACGCCAGCGACGTGGTCTCCTCGGGCACGGTCAGCGCGACGCTGCAGGTGGGCGGGACGCTCGAGCACCCCGAGCTGTTCGGGGCGATGCGGATCGCGGGCGGACGCGTCCTCTACATGCCGTTCGCCCAGGTGATCGACGGGATCGAGGGGGAGGTCCTCTACGACGGGGAGGAGGCGACGATCCGCGGCCTCACCGGGCACAGCGGCGGCGGGACGATCGCGCTCGAGGGGCGGGCCGCGATGTCGGGGCTGGCGGTCGAGCGGATCGACCTGCGGGCCACGGTCGACAACGTCGCGGTCGCCTACCCGCGGGGCTTTCTCGGGCGCTACGACGCCGACACGACGGTTACCGGGACGCTGGAGGGGGCGCAGGTCCGGGGGACCGTCACCGTGCTCTCGGGGCGCTACGCCCAGGACTTCCAGCTGGTCGGCGGAGCGCTCGGCCGCTCGCGCAAGGTCCAGCCGAAGGCCTCGGCCGCCAGCTGGATGCAACGGATCGGGCTGTCGCTCGACGTCGTCGCCGAGGACTCGCTGTCGGTCCGCAACGAGCTGGCGCGCGTCGACGCCTCGGCCCGGCTGGCGGTCAAGGGGACCCTGGCCGGCCCGCTCCTGGTCGGCAACGTGACGCTGCTCGAGGGGGGCGAGATCACCTTCCGCGACGTCGACTACGACCTGCTCTCGGGCCAGGTCACGATGGACGACGTGCGCGCCGCCCCGGTCCGGGTGCGCGCCGTGGCCGAGACGGAGGTCAGCGGCTACCAGGTCCGGATCGACCTCGACGCGACGACGGAGGCGGTCGAGTACACGCTCACCTCGACCCCCGCGCTGTCGCGGGCCGACATCCTGTCGCTGCTGTTGACCGGCCGGACCAACCGCGAGTCGGGCGGCGCCAGCTCGGCTTCGCTGGAGTCGCAGGGAGCGGCCTACTTCGGCACCGCTCTCAGCGAGATGCTGCTGTCCGGCACGGCGAAGAAGTACCTCGGCCTGAACCGCTTCTCGATCAGCCCGGTCGAGGCCTCGCCCGGCTCCGAGCCGACGGCGCGGCTGACGGTCGGCAAGCGCCTGGACGAGAAGACCAACGTGCTCTACTCGCGCGACCTCGCCGGCGAGACGAGCGACGTCTACTCGATCGAGCGCGAGATCGCGCCGCGGACCAAGATCGTCGCCGGGCAGAACGACAAGGGGGGAGTCGGCGCCAGCGTGCGCTGGACCTACCGCTTCGGCGCGAGCGACGACGGGCGCGGCGCGCTCCAGGCCCCCGACCGGCTGGGCGACGTCGAGATCACCGGGCTGCCGGAGGGGATGAAGGTCTCGCGCCGGAAGATCGGGGTCTCGCGCGGCGCGCCGCTGAGCCGCTCGACCCTGATCCAGGCCGCGGAGGGGCTGAAGCTGGCCCTGGTCGAGCGCGGCTACCTGCAGGCCACCGTCGTGCCGCGGACGCTCAAGGCCCCGGGGTCCACGCGCGCGTCGATCCAGCTGGAAGCCACTCCGGGCCCGCTCTGGCAGGTGCGGATCACGGGCGCCGGGGGATCGGAGCGGACCGTCCGCCGCGCGCTCGACGAGTTCTGGGCCCTCGTCGACTTCCGGTCCGGCCTGCACCGCCAGACCGAGAGCCTGGTGCGCGAGCGGCTGGCCGAGGAGGGGTACGCGGCGGCCACGGTCTCGATCACGGACGGCGCCGGGGACCCGCCCTGGGTGGAGATCGCGGTCGACCCGGGGGCGAAGGTCCGCGTCGCGGAGGTCAAGGTCGCCGGCAACCAGGCCCTGCCGGACGCCGAGGTGCTGAAGCAGATCCTCTCGCGGCCGGGCTGGCGGCCGGGGGACAAGCCGACCTACCGCCCGCGCGAAGTGGAGGAAGACGCGGAGGCGATCCGCACCCTCTATGCGACCGAGGGCTACCTCGACGCCGTGGTCGCGCCGCGCGTGCGGTTCCGGACGGACGGCGAGGAGGTCCTGGTCACCTACCGGATCGAGGAGGGGCAGCGGGCCCGGATCGGAGCGGTGCGGATCGACGGCGACTGGCCCGCGGCGCTCGGCCGCGCCAGCGACCGCATCCCGTTCCGGACCGGCGACAACTTCAAGCCGCAGAAGGTCGAGCAGACCGAGCGCACGCTGCGCGCCGCGCTCGACGACGCCGGCTACTACGACTCGGCGGTCTCGATGCTGCTGCAGTCGGGCGACGGCAAGGTCGACGTGACCTACCGCGTCCAGGCGGGCCGGCCCTACACGATCGCCTCGGTCGCCTTCTCGGGGCTGGAGAAGACGCGCGAGAAGGTGGTCCGGCAGGCGGTGACGCTGCAGGCCGGCCAGCCGCTGACCCGCGCCGCGGTCCAGGAGACCGAGCGCAACCTGTTCGCGCTGGGACTGTTCCGCGAGATCGAGGTCCGGACCACGCCGGTCCCGGACCAGCCGGAGCGGCAGGCGGTGGTGATCGAGCTCAAGGAAGCGCCGACCACCTCCCTCACGGTCTCCGGCGGATGGGACACCGAGACCCAGTTCGCGGCCGCGGTCGGCGTCTCGCACGACAACCTGTGGGGGATCGGCCGGACGGGCGGAGTCCAGGCCTACTACTCGTCGATCCTGAGCGGGGTGCGGGCCACGCTCGAGGACCGTCGCCTGCGCCGCGGCACGCTCGAGGGGCTGGTCACGGCCGGCTGGGAGGAGGAGGTCTACCCGGGCTTCACTTCGGACACCACGAGCGCCGCGATCCAGCTCGCCGTGCCGGAACTGCGGAACAAGCGCTGGCTGGTGCGCTACCAGCTGGAGGACACGCGGATCGTCGAGAGCGCGCTCTCGACCAACGAGTCCTTCAACGCGCTGCTCGAGGAGCAGATCCAGCCGGTGCGGCTGGGTTCGCTCGGCTTCGCCGGGCAGTACGACCGGCGCGACGACCCGTTCCTGCCGACCCGTGGCTGGGTGGTGCGGGGCGACGTCGGGCTGTTCTCGACCTGGCTCGCCTCGCAGGAGGAGTTCTGGCGCGTCCAGGGCCAGATCGGGGGCTACTGGCCGGTCGGCAACCGGTTGACCTTCGCCTCCGCGGTCCGGATCGGGTTCGCGCCGCCGTACGGCGACACGGCCTGCGTCCCGCTGCAGAAGCGCTTCTTCACCGGCGGCTTCGACAGCGTCCGCGGCTTCCCCCGCGACGGTCTCAACCCGGTCGTCGAGAACGAGGCGTCGGTGCAGTGCTGGACCGACGACGCCGGCACGATCGTGATCCCGGTCGGCAGCCCGCTCGAGGTCGGGGGCGAGTCGATGTTCGTGTTCAACCTCGAGGCTCGCTACCGCGTCTGGGGCGAGGCCGAGGTGGTGATCTTCACCGACCGCGGGAACGTCTGGCTGACGATCCCCGAGTGGGACCCCTTCGATACGCGCAACACGCTCGGCCTGGGGTTCCGCTACCGCACGCCGATCGGCGCGCTGCGCGCCGAGTACGGCTGGAAGCTCGACCGCCAGCCGGGCGAGTCGCGCGGCCAGTTCTACTTCGCCATCGGCGACGTCTTCTGACGCGGGGGGCGGCGTGAGCCAGGTGCTGGGGGTCGACGTCGGGACCAGGACGCTGGGGCTGGCGGTCAGCGACGACGCGCGCCGGGTCGCGATGCCGCTGACGGTGATCCGCCGCGCCGGGATGGCGCGCGACCTGGCCGCGCTGCGCACGATCGTCGAGGAGCGCGGGATCCGCCCCGCGCCCCTCTGTCGCCGCCGGCTCCGGGGAGGCCACGACCGCCTGGGGGCCGGTGGGGCGCGCGGGGCGCGCGGGGCGCGGGGCCGCTCCCTCCGTCGCCGCCGCGCCCACGTCCA
>CAYZDB010000208.1:0-5558 GCA_964476985.1 uncultured Acidobacteriota bacterium
GGGGGGCGCGCGCGACGCCGAGGGGGAGGCTCTCTCGCGGTTCCTCGGCGCCGCGTCGCGCGGGGAGCGCGATCCCGGCTCGGGCCCGGTCTTCTCCGAGGCCGGGACCGCGCCGGGGGGCGACCGCCCCCGCGCGATCCGGATCGGCGGCTGGAAGCTGGTCCGCGGCACGGGCGGCGAGGAGCGGCTGTTCCAGGCCTCGGCGGGGGAGGAGCAGGAGATCCTCGCCCCGCGGGACCGCGCCCTGCGGGTCCGCGAGGAGCTGGCGGAGAAGCTCGCCGAGCGGATCGCGCGCGAGCGCGACCTCGCCGGGGAGCGGCCGTGAGCCACCCGGGGTGAATTCGGTGCAGAACGAAGCTAGTCTTGGCGCCGCGATGAGGATCGGACGGATGGCCAGACGCGCCGCGGGGGCGCTGACCGCGGTCGGTGCGCTCGCCGTCGGTCCCGTGGCCGCCCAGGAGGCCGCCCCGTCCGGGGAGGTCCCCGCGTCCTGCAACACGGTCCGGTCGGTCGAGGTCCGCGGCAGCCAGAAGATGAGCGCCGACGCCGTCCGATTCGACCTCGGGATCAAGCCCGGCGACCCCTGGGACGAGGCCCGGATCGACCAGGAGTTCCGGCGGTTCTGGCAGCGCGGCTACTTCTCGGACCTGCGCTTCTTCCGGCGCTGCGAGCCCGACGGCGCGGTGCTCGTCGTCGAGATCAAGGACCGGCCGACCGTCCTGTCCGTCACCTACGGCAAGAACAAGGTCGTCAACCAGCAGGCGATCGAGGACTACTTCAAGGAGCGGAACTTCACCTTCACCGTCGGCACGCCGCTCGACCGGAAACGGGTCTGGAAGGCGCAGCAGCTGATCAAGGAGTTGCTCGGGACGAAGGGGTACCTCGACGCGAAGGTCGACCCGGTGGTGAAGGAGGTCTCGGCCAGCGCCCGCAGCATCACGTTCAAGATCGTGCCGGGCGGGAAGACCCAGATCAAGGACCTCGAGTTCACCGGCAACGACCATTTCTCGGACGCCGCGCTGAAAAAGCAGCTCAAGCTGACCTCGGAGTACCAGTTCTACTGGCCGTTCGGCAAGAAGTCGCTCTACCACCCGCTGAAGTTCCAGCAGGACGTCAACAACATCCTCCAGTACTACCGCGACCGCGGTTACCTCGACGTCGACGTGCGGCCGCCGATCGTCGACGTGCGCAGCGAGCAGGGCCAGCAGGACGCCCAGGCGACCAAGGAGCTGGTCGAGGCCCTCGACGGCCAGGGGATCCCGGCCGAGGCGGTCCCCGCCCCGCCCGCCGACGCCGGCTCGCAGCTGGTCGCCGCGGACGAGGCGAAGCGGCAGGCCGAGCTGTCCGAGAAGGAGGCCGACGAGGCGGCCCAGAAGGCCGCCAAGGTCAAGAAGTGGGTCTACGTCACGGTGCCGATCGTCGAGGGCCCGGTCTACACGCTGGGAAGCGTCACCTTCGAGGGGAACACCGTCTTCACCTCCGACACGCTGCGGGCGACGATCCCGCTGCCCGACGGCGCGACCCTCTCCGACAGCGCGATCGAGGCCGGGATGCGGGTCATCCGCAACGTCTACGGCCGGAAGGGCTACGTCTACGTCGCGGTGACGCGGCGGATCGAGCGCAAGGAGGGCCAGTTCGTCGCCGACGTCGTGATCACGATCGACGAGGACAAGGCCTACACCGTCCGGGAGATCGACTTCGCCGGGAACACCACGACCAACGACTCCGTCCTGCGCCGCGAGTTCAACCTCTCCGAGGGGGACGTGCTGGACCGCGCGCTGCTCGACCGCTCGATGCAGAAGCTGCAGCAGCTCGGCTACTGGGTCCCGGCCGAGGAGCCGACGCTGGCGCCGGTCGAGGGGACCGACCAGGTCGACGTGATCGTGCGCGGCGAGGAGCAGTCGCGCAACGAGGTGCAGGTCGGAGGCGGCTACAGCGAGCTGGAGGGGGCCTTCTTCCTGGCCAGCTACCAGACGCGCAACTTCCTCGGCCGGGGCGAGACGCTGGGCCTCAACCTGTCGGTCGGAGGCCGTTCGAACCAGGCGGCGCTGAACTTCGTCGAGCCCTGGCTGTTCGGCAAGCCGATCACCCTCGGGATCTCGATCTTCCGGCGCAGCTACGACTTCGGTGTGGCGCGCGACATCCAGGGGAACACCCAGAACCTCAACCAGGCCGGGACCGGCGGCTCGATCACCGTCGGCCGGCGGCTGGGAGACTTCACCCAGGTCTCGCTGATCTGGTCGTTCGAGCAGGTCGAGGCCAGCACGATCGACCTCTCGGCCCAGTTCACCAGCACCGAGACCATCCTCTCGACGATCACGCCGGTCTTCAACTACAAGCGGGTCAACAACTACCTGCGGCCGACCTACGGCTACGAGCTGAGCGTCCTGCCGACGATCTCGCTCAAGGCGCTGGGCAGCGACCTCGACTACTTCAAACCGCGCCTGGCGGGCACGATCTGGCGGCCGTTCGGCCCGCGCTTCTTCGCGGCCGCGCACGGCGAGCTGGCCTGGATCTGGCCGTTCCGCGAGGTGGAGCGCCAGCCGGGCTACGTCGACGGCGTGCCGCGCTTCCAGCGCTACTTCATCGGCGGCGACATCATCGGCCCGCGGATCTTCGAGACCCGCACGATCTCGCCGGTGCGCTTCATCGTGCAGCTCGACCAGAACGGCAACCCGATCGTCGGCCCCGGCGGCAACCCGTCGGTGGCGCTGGCCCAGGTCGGCGGCAGCAAGATGGCGCTGATCCAGGTCGAGGCCGGCGTGCTGATCGGCAAGACCGCGACGCTGGTCGGCTTCTTCGACACCGGCGGCTCGTACGACAACGGCGTCGACATCAACTGGGACCAGGCGCGCGCCTCGGCGGGGTTCGAGTTCCGGATCTTCCTGCCCGTCTTCCAGGCGCCGATCCGGCTGATCTACGGCTGGCCGATCAAGGAGCAGCCGTTCGACCAGACCAGCCAGTTCCAGTTCTCGATCGGGCTGCCGTTCTAGCCCTCGCGGGAGCTCCGGGCTAGCCGAAAACCCCCAGCGCCCCGAGGATCCCGGCGAGGATCATCAGCCCCGCCCCCGCCGCGGCCACCAGGATCCGCCAGCGCGCGAGGTGGCGGCAGCGCTCGCTGCAGTAGGGCTCGTCGCGCGCCACGCGGGCCGGCGCGCCGCACGCCGCGCAGCGGGTCACGGGGCTCTTCCCGCGGGCGGAGGCTGGGCGTCGGCTGCGGCGACCAGCGAGCGCAGCAGGCGGTCGGCGTCGTCCGGGCCCGCCCCCGTCCCGTTGAGCAGGATCGCGAACGCCAGCTCGCGCCCGTAGCGGTCGACCGCGAACCCGGCCAGGCCCGACACGCCGTTCAGCGTGCCGGTCTTGGCGCGGACCCGGCCGCGCAGGTCCGAGAGGCGATTCCTCAGCGAGCCGTCCTCGGCGGCGCGCGCCAGCGACGCTTCGAACTCCGCGCGCCAGGCGGGGCGGCGCCGCGCGGCGAGCAGCACGCCGACCAGCGACTCGGCCGTGAGGCGGTTCGCGCGGCCGTAGCCCGAACCGTCGGCGAGAGCCAGCCCCTCGGAGCGCACGCCCCATGCGGCGAGACAGGCCCCGATGCGGCGGGTCCCGCCGGCCGTCGAGCCCGGCGCCCCGCCGGTGTAGGCGTCGAGCGCGCGGGTGAGCATCTCCGCCCCGAAATTGGACGAGGGCTTGTTGACGGCGGCGACGATCTCGCCGAGCGCGGGGCTCTCGTGCTCGAGCAGCAGCACCGCGCCGCCCGGGGCCCGTCCCGTCCGCGGCCGGCCCTTCAGCTCGATCCCGGCCTCGCGCAGCAGCTCGGCCAGCGCGGCGGCCACCGCCGGGCCGGGGGGGCCGAGGTGGATCCAGGTGCGGTAGGGGGCGCCGCCGGCCGCGATCGTTCCGTTGACGACGATCTGCGCGCGTCCCTCGGGCCCGTCCTGCAGGAAGACCACCAGGTCGGTCGAGCTCCCGGTCGTTGCGCGGCTGACGACCGGCGTCGCGGCGCGCAGCGGCGAGGTGGCGACGCGCGCCGGCGCGCCGCGGCCGGGACCCGGCAGCACCACGACCTCGGTCGCGTCCCAGGCGAGCGCCAGTGCCCCCTGCGGGGCGTTGTACGGGCTCGGCCGCAGGTTGCCGGGCCAGCTCGCCGGCCAGCCCGCGCTCTCGAACAGCGACTCGTCGACGACCACGTCGCCGCCGATCCGCTTCACGCCGACCGCCGCCAGCTCGCGCACGGCGGCCCAGAGCCGCTCGGCATCGAGCGCGGGGTCGCAGGCGCCGCGCACGTAGAGCGAGCCGCGCACGCCGCCCGCCGCGTCGGGCGCGGCGTCGGCGAGGAAAGCGGTCCGGAAGCGGAAGGCCGGACCGAGCGCGTCGAGCGCGCAGGCGCTGGTGAGGAGCTTCATCGTCGACGCGGGAACGAGCGGCGTGCGCGCCGCGAACGAGGCGAGCGGCCGGCCCGATTCGGCGTAGACGGCGTGGAGCCCCGCGCCGCGCCGCCCGACCGAATCGAGCGTGCGCGCGACGGCCGCGGGCAGCGGCGCGTCGGACGCGGCGGCGGGCCCCGTGAGCACGAACGGCGCGGCGAGCAGCAGGAGCCAGGGTCGGCGAGGGAGGGACGGACGGCGCATCGCGGCCGATAGTAAGGGGCCCTTTGCATTTGGGCGAGACCGGCGTAGAACCTCCGCAGGAGGGAAGATGCCCCCGAGGCCCCGGGGGGCCCTCTGGATGGGTGACTGGATCCGTGCGCACCGCGCCCGGCTCGGCTTGTCGCGCCGGGCGGCGGTTCGGGCGGGTGCGGTCCCTCCGGCGCCCCTCACGCCGACCCTGCTCGCCGACTTCGAGTGCGGCGATCGACTCCCGACGCTCGCGCGCCTGCCGGCCCTCGGCCGCGCGCTCGGGGTGGTTCCGCGCGAACTCGCGGACTGGATCCTGCTCTCGCCCCGGCTCGAGGCCGCGCTCGCGGCCCCGGAGGCGCCGGGGCCCGGGCCGGTCGGCGTGGGCGCGATCCGGGCCTGGGCCGCGGCCGGCCGGCACGAGGCGGCGATCGCCCACGCCGAGCGGGCCGCCCGCGACGCCCGCGGGGAGGCGGCGCAGGAACTCCTGCTCGCGATGGCCTCGTCGCTCGCCGCGGTCGGCTCGACCGGGCTGGCGGCCGGCCTGGCGCAGCGGGTGCTCGACCGGCCGCGCGACCCGCGGTTCGCGCGCGAGGCCCGGGTGGTGCTGGCCGAAACCGCCCTCGCCGAGGGGCACCGCGAGCTGGCGCGGGCGTGGCTGGGGGAGCTCTGCGCGGCCGGGCCGGAGGGCGACGGCGACGACGCCGTCGCGCTGCGCCTGGAACGGTTGCGGATCGAGCTCGGCGGCGCGGGGAGGGAGTTGCGCGCGCGCCGGCTGGCGGGGCTCGCCGCGCGCGCGCGGCGAGCGGGTCAGCCGGCCCTGGCCGAGCGGGCCGACGACGCGGCGCGTGCGGCCCGTGGGGCGCGCACGGCGGGTCCCGGGGCAGGCTGCCCGCTTGCCCGCGCGCAGGCGTCCGACTAGCATGACCCGTCCGTAAGTCCGGT
>CAYZDB010000209.1:0-5534 GCA_964476985.1 uncultured Acidobacteriota bacterium
GGTACAGTCCGGGCTCGACGTCGCCGCGCGCCACAACGCGACGCGCTGGAGCCCGCTCGCGCCGGCCGCGATCGCGCCCGGGCCGCGCGACGCCGGGCTCTTCGTCGTGCAGCTCGACTCCCCCGAGATCCCCGCGGCGGAGCGGCCGGCGCGCGGCGCCTACCGCCGCGTGCTGGTCCAGCTGACCGACCTCGCGGTCCACGCCAAGGTCGGTCCCGAGAGCGGCCTGGCCTGGGTCACCTCCGTGACCAGGGGGACGCCGGTCGCGGGGGCCGCGGTCGAGATGCTGGCCTTCGACGGGACGCCCTTCTTCCGCGGCACGACCGACCGCGACGGCTTGCTGCGCCTGCCCGGCGTCGCCGACCGCGTCGTCGGGGCGGAGTGGAACCCGGAGCTGCGCGCGCTGGTCGTCGCCAGCAAGGACGGCGACACCGGCTTCGCCGCGACCGGCTTCGACGACTCGTTCACGCCGTGGGCGATGGGGATGATGGGCGGCTGGGAAGGGAAGATCCCGGAGGCGCTCGGCACCGTCACCCCGGAGCGCGGGATCTACCGCCCCGGCGACACCGTCCACTTCGTCGGCGTCGCGCGCGCGGTGAAGCTGGGCCGCCTCGGCCGCCCCGCGGCCGGGACCCCCGTCACGGTGACGCTGATCGACGGGCGCGGGATGGACGTCGCGAAGCTCGACGCGACGCTCACCCCGTTCGGGACCTTCTCGGGCGACGCCGTGATCCCCAGGGCGGCCCCGCTGGGCTACTGGTCGCTGCGCGCGGCGCTGAAGGACGGCGCGGCGCCGCTGGAGTACTACGGCTCGTTCCGGGTCGAGGAGTACCGGGCGCCGCCCTTCCTGGTCAACGTCAAGGCCGGTGCGGCCGACGCGCTGCCGGGCGACCCGCTGCTCGCCGAGGTCCTGGCGCGCTACGCCTTCGGCGGCGCGATGGCCGGCGCGCCCGTCACCTGGAGCGCACTGCGCGCGCCGCTCGACTTCCTCCCTCCCGGCAACCCGGGCTTCGAGTTCGGCCAGAGCGTCTGGTGGTGGGACGACGAGGCGCCGCGCCCGTCCGCCGCGCAGACCGCGGCGGGCGAGGGGCAGGTCGACGCGCGCGGGAACTTCAGCCTCGACGCCGGCCGCGCCGAGGCGCCAGGCGAGCGGCCCTGGTCCTACACGCTGGAGGCCGAGGTCACCGACGTCAGCCGGCAGCGCGTCGCGAGCCGGGCGAGCGTCACCGTCCACCCGGCCGAGGCCTACGCCGGGGTGCGCGTCGCGAACGAGGGGTTCGGCGAGGAAGGGAAGCCGGTCGCGGTCGAGCTGATCGCGGCCGCGCCCGACGGCACGCGCCGCGCCGGGCTGACGATCGACGTCGCCGTCACGCGCCGCGTCTGGAAGTCGATCCGCAAGAAGGGGGCCGGGGAGCGCTGGGAGACGATCACCGAGCCGGTCGACGAGCCCGCGGCGTCGTGCCGCGTGACGAGCGCCGCGACGCCTCAGACCTGCCGCTTCACCCCGGCGGCAGGCGGCCTGTTCGTGCTGGAGGCGACGCTGAAGGACGGCGCCGGCCGGACGCAGAAGACGCGGACCGGGCTCTACGTGGTCGGCAGCGGCTGGGTGTCCTGGCTGCGCGACGGGACCGACCGGATCGACCTGGTCGCCGACCGCGCGCTCTACGACGTCGGGGACACGGCGCAGATCCTGGTCAAGAGCCCATTCCCGGCGGCGGAGGCGATCGTCACCGTCGAGCGCGCCGGGGTCATGTCGGCCCGGCGCGTCACGCTGGACGGCGCGGCGCGCGCGATCCCGGTCCCGATCGACGAGTCGATGGTTCCCAACGCGTTCGTCTCGATCGTGCTGGTGCGCGGGCGCGTGCCGACCGACCAGGCGGCGGGGGAGGGGGCCGACCCCGGCCGGCCGGAATTCAAGCTCGGGTACCTGGAGCTGAAGGTCGAGAAGAAGTCGCGGCGGCTCGCCGTGGCGGTGACGCCGCAGCGCGCCGACTACCGGCCGCGGCAGAAGGTGGAGGTCGAGCTGGCGGTGACCGACTCCGAGCGGCGCCCGACGCGGGCGCAGCTCGCGGTCTGGGCGGTCGACGAGACGGTGCTGCGCCTGACCGGCTACGAGGCGCCCGACCTGCTCGAGGCGATCTACACCCCGCGCCCGCTCTCGGTCCGCACCGCCGAGCCGCTGGTCGACCTGGTGCTGCGGCGCTGGTACGGCGAGAAGGGCGGGACGGCACCCGGCGGCGGCGGCGGCGACGACGGTGGAGAGCTGCGCTCGCGCTTCAAGACCACCGTGCTCTTCGCGCAGGAGGTCGTGACCGGGGCCGACGGCCGCGCCCGCGTCGCGTTCGAGCTGCCCGACAACCTGACGACCTACCGCGTCATGGCGCTGGCGATCGGCGAGGACGAGCGGTTCGGGACCGGCAAGGGCTCGCTGACGGTCAGCAAGCCGCTCCTGGCGATCCCGGCGCTGCCGCGCGTCGCGCGCGTTGGCGACCGTTTCGAGGCGGGCGTCGTCGTGCACGCCAAGGACCCGGCGGCGCTCGGCGGCGCGGCGGTGGAAGTGAGCGCAGAGGCGACGGGCGGCGTCGCCCTGTCCGGGCCGGCGACGAAGAGCGTGCGCCTGCCGGACGGGCGGGCGCAGGAGGTCCGCTTCGCGTTCACCGGCACCCGCCCCGAGCCGGCGACGCTGCGCTTCGCGGTGCGAGTGGCGGGCGAGCGCGACGCCGTCGAGCAGGCGCTGGTCGTCGCGCCGTCCGCGGCGCCGGAAGTCGTCGCGACCTACGGCGACACCGAGAGCGAGCGGACCGAGGCGATCGTCCCGCCGCAGGGGGTCCGCCCCGACGCCGGCGGCCTCGAGCTGACGCTGGGCTCGAGCGCCTTGGCGGGATTCGACGGCGCGATGCGGCAGCTCGTGGACTATCCCTACGGCTGCGCCGAGCAGCTCGCCTCGCGGCTGGTGCCGTTCGTGGCGCTGCGGCAGATCCAGCGGGCCTACGGGCTGGCGCCCACCGGCGCCGAGGAGCGCGAGCGGCAGCGGGCGCAGGAGGCGCAGTGGCTCTCGGCGTGGGTCGCACCGGTCGGGAATCCGCCCGGTGCGGCTCCCGCGGCCCGCCCGTCCGACCCGGACGCGATCGTCGTGGAATCGATCGCGGCGCTCGCCGCGCTGCAGCGCGACGACGGCGGCTTCCGCTACTGGCCGTCCAGCACCGAGGCCTCGCCCTGGGCCAGCACCTGGGCCGTGCTGGCCCTGGCGCGGGCGCGTGACGCGGGTTACGCGGTCGACCCCGCCGTGATCGCGAACGGCCAGCGCTACCTGGCCGAGACGATCGCCGCGGGCGGCCCGGTGCGCGCGCTCTACGCCAGCTTCACGCCGACTCCCGACGACCGGGCCTTCGCGCTCTGGGTCCTGGCCCGCACCGGCGCGCCCAAGGCCTCCTACCACGCCGACCTGTTCGAACTGCGCGCCCGGCTGACGCTGGCCTCGCGCGCGATGCTGGCCGACGCGATGCTGCGGCCCGGGGCCGCTGCGGCGGACGCCGCGCGGGGCCAGGCACTGCTGGTCTCGCTGGTCGACGCCGCGCGGGTCACGGCGGGGGAGGCCTTCTTCCAGGACAGCGACCGCGCCTCGTTCGCGGCGGCCTGGTCCTCCGACGTGACGACCACGGCGATCGTGCTGATGCTGCTCGAGACCCACGCCCCCGAGCACCCGCTGGTCCCGATGCTGGTGCGCTGGCTGGCCGGCCAGCGGCAGCCGAACGGCGGGTATCGCACGACGCAGGAGTCGGGCTGGACGCTCCTGGCGCTGGCCGACCTGGCCCAGACGCGCGAGCGCGCCGTGCCCGACTTCGCCGCGCGGGCCGCGCTGGGGGGGGCGGTGATCGCGGCGGCCGAGTTCCGCGGGCGCTCGGTGGAGCTGACCCGCCGTGCGGTGCCGATGGCGGAGCTGGCGCGCGCGGGCCGCTCCGCTCCACTCGTCTTCTCCAAGCAGGGGACCGGCATCCTCTACTACGGCGCGCGCCTGACCTACCTGCCGGAGCGGCCGCCGGCCGCGGCGCTGGACCGCGGCCTGGTCGTGCAGCGCTGGCTCTCTCCCTACGGCAGCGCGGGACAGGCGCGGAGCTTCGGCGCCGGCGCGCTGGTGACGCTGACCGTCCGGGTCGCGACGCCGCAGGAGCGGCGCTTCGTCGCGGTCGACGTCCCCGTCCCGGCCGGCTTCGAGGCGGTCGACGCGTCGCTTTCCACCGCGTCGCGATCCGCGATGCTCCCGGAGCCCGGGCCGGAGGGCGACCTGCTGACGCTCGGCGGGACGCCCGGCGGCGGCCTGCCCGACTGGGCCTACGGCGACTACACCCCGTTCGCCCGGCGCGAGCTGCGCGACGACCGCGTGCTGGCCTTCGCCGACCAGCTTCCGCCGGGGGTCTGGGAGGCGCGCTTCGTGCTGCGCGCCACGACCCCCGGGACCTTCCTCTTCCCGCCCGCCACGGCCTCGGAGATGTACCGCCCCGAGACCTTCGGCCGCGACGGCGCGCTCGAGGTGACGGTGACGCCGTGACGCGGATCGTGCGGCTCGGGCTCCGGGCGGGCGCCGTGGCGCTCGCGCTGGCGCTGCTCGCGGCGGCGCTCTTCGTCGCCTGGCCGCTCCCGGCCGGACTGCTCGACGGCTCGCGCCTGGCCTCGCTGCGGATCGCCGACCGCGAAGGGGGCCTGCTGCGCGAGTTCCGCTCCGGCGAGGACGGCCGCGCGATCCCGCTCCCGCCCGGCCCGCTGCCGGGGCGCGTGGTCGACGCCTTCATCGCGGTCGAGGACCGCCGCTTCGGCCGCCACCCCGGCGTCGATCCGCTGGCGATCGCGCGCACGGCGCGCGACATCGCGCGCGCCGGGCGGGTCACCGGCGGGGCCTCGACGATCGCGCAGCAGCTGGCGCGGCGCCTCGTCCCGCGCCGGCGGACGCTGGCCGGCAAGGCCAAGGAGGCGCTCTGGGCGCTGCGACTGTCGGCGCACCTGCCGCGCGAGACGCTGCTGCGCGCGTACCTCGACCGCGTCGCGCTGGGGCGCTCGCTCTCCGGGGTGGAGACTGCGGCGCAGGTCTACTTCCGGCGCCCCGCGGCGCGGCTCTCGCTGGCGCAGGCGGCGCTGCTCGCGGGGATGGCGGCGTCGCCGGCCCGTTTCGACCCGTACCGCCACCCGGACGAAGCGCGCGCGCGGATGCGGCGGGTGCTGGACCGGATGGCCGCGCAGGGGTTCGTCGCGCGGCCGGAAGCCGACGCCGCGGCCGGCGCGCCGCTGGACCTGGCGCCGTTCGAGGCCCCGTTCCGCGCCCCGCACTTCACGTCGTGGCTGGCGGCGACGCTGCCGCCGGGCACGGCGTGGGTCGAGACCACGCTCGACCCCGCGCTGCAGCGCTTCGTCGAGCAGGCGATCGCCGAGGAGCTGGCGGGGCTGTCCGACCGCCGCGTCGGGCAGGCGGCGGCGATCGTCGTCGACAACGCGACCGGCGAGATCCTGGCCTGGGCCGGCTCGGCCGACTTCTTCGACGA
>CAYZDB010000210.1:0-5519 GCA_964476985.1 uncultured Acidobacteriota bacterium
CACCGGCCGGATCATCTCCTCGCAGAAGACCGCCGGCGGCAGGTTCCCGTCGACGAACTCGCGGGTCAGGAGCCGGACCAGGTTCCGCCCCCGCTCCGGGTCGGCGACCGGCTCGAGGAAGGCGTCGGCGAACGCGCGCAGCAGCCGGGTCGGGTCGATCGGCGCGGCGTCGCGCTCGGCCTCGGCCACGACCCGCTCGATCGCGGCCAGGCGCTTCTCGCGCATCGAGCGCAGCCGGCCGACGATCCGCTCGCGGTCGAGCTTGTCCTTGCCGCCGAAGTGGTAGTTGACCGCGGCGACGCTGGTCCCGGCCTCGGCCGTGATGTCGCGGACCGAGGTGGCGGCGAAGCCGCGCTCGGCGAACAGCCGCTCGGCAGCCGCCAGCAGGCGCTCCTCGGTGGATGCGCCGGCCTCGGCCGGGGCGGACGGAAGCTCTTGGGCCATGGGGAGTTGCCCTCGTTCAAACGATCATTCCAAACGATCGTTCGGACGGTGGAGTATGCCCATCCGACAGACGATTGCAAAGGGGCAGGGGCGGACGGTCGAACGATCGGGGCGAACGGCTCCTTGCCGGGTCAGCGCCGGCTGCCGCCGCGCACCGCGAGCAGGTGGGCCTGGGCCGAGAACGGCGCCTCTCCCCGGCCGGGTGCGATCCGCTCGTAGCTGCCGTCGGGACGCATCCGGCGGGCCTTCACGTTGTCCCGCAGGTAGACGTCCAGCACCTCGTCCCGGACGTACCTCACCCAGCGCGGGTCCTGGACCGGGAACAGGATCTCGACCCGGCGGTCGAGGTTGCGCGGCATGAGGTCGGCGCTCCCCAGGAGGACCTCCTCCTCGCCCCCGTTCCGGAACCAGAGGATCCGGCTGTGCTCGAGGAACCGCCCCAGCGTGCTGATCACGCGGATGTTCTCGGAGAGGCCCGGGACCCCCGGCTTGAGGCAGCAGATCCCGCGCACCAGCAGGTCGACCTTCACGCCGGCCTGCGACGCGCGGTAGAGGTGGAGGATCAGCTGCTTGTCCAGCAGCGCGTTGACTTTGAAGCACAGCTCGGCCCGCTCGCCGCGCCGCGCGTGCTCGATCTCGCGCTCGATCCGCTCGGCGATCCGCTCGCGCAGGTTGATCGGCGCGACGAGCAGCTTGCGGTAGTCGCGCTTGGCCGAGTAGCCGGTCAGGTAGTTGAACAGGTCCGAAACGTCCTCGCCGATCTCGGGGTCGCAGGTGAAGTAGCCGATGTCGGTGTAGAGGTTGGCCGTGACCGGGTTGTAGTTCCCGGTCGACAGGTGCACGTAGCGGCGCAGCTTCTTGCCCTCGCGCCGCACCACGAGCGCCGCCTTGCCGTGCGTCTTGAGGCCCAGCAGGCCGTAGATCACGTGCGTCCCCTCGGCCTCCAGCTTGCGCGCCCAGCTGATGTTGCTCTCCTCGTCGAAGCGCGCCTTCAGCTCGACCAGCACCGCGACCTGCTTGTCCTCCTCGCGGGCCTCGAGCAGCGCCTCGACCACCGGCGAGTTCCGCCCGACGCGGTAGAGCGTCTGCTTGATCGCCAGCACGCCGGGGTCCTGCGCAGCGGCCCGCAGGAAGTCGACCACCGGGCGGAACGAGTCGTAGGGGTGGTGCAGCAGGATGTCGCCCTGCCGGATCGCGCCGAAGATCCCGTCCTCGCCGTCCTGCTGCGGCTCGAGCACGCGCGGCAGGGCCGGCTTGAACGGCACGTCCTTGAGGTCCCAGCGGTCCATCGCGCCGTAGAACCCCATCAGCCCCGCCAGCGCCAGCGGCGCGTCCAGCACGTAGACGTCGCGCGGGTCCATCTCGAGGTTCTCGACCAGCAGCTCGCGCGTCCGGGCCGGCATCGCGGGCGGCACCTTGAGCCGCGTCACGCTGCCGAACTGCCGGGCCCGCACTCCCTGCTCGATCGTTTCCAGCAGGTCCTCGGCCTCCAGCTCCTGGATCACCATGTCGGCGTCGCGCGTGACGTGGAAGGGGTAGGCCTCGAGCACCGTCATGCCGGGGAACAGCGCGTCGAGGTTGGCGGCGATCACGTCCTCGACCCAGACGAAGGTCTCGACCCGCCGCGGGCCGGGCGCTGCGGCGGCGCGCCCGCCGCGCGCGGCGGCCGGCCGGGGGCCGACCGGGATCAGCCGCGGCAGCTGCCCCGGGACCTTGACGCGGGCGAAGCGCTCCTGCCCGTCGATGCCGCGGATCAGCACCGCCAGGTTCACCGAGAGGTTCGAGATGTGCGGGAAGGGGCGCCCGGGATCGACCGCCAGCGGCGTCAGGATCGGGAAGATCAGGTCCTCGAAGTACCCGGTCATTTCCGCCCGCTGGTGAGTAGAGAGTTCCGACCACCCGCGGACCACGATCCCCTCGGCCTCGAGCGCCGGGGCCAGGTCGCGGTGCCAGGTGTCACGCGCCGCTTCCATCAGCTCGAGCGCCACGCGGCGGATCTCGCCGAGCTGGTCCCGGGGCGTCAGGCCGTCGGGCGGCAACTCGCCGACGCCGACCGCCGCCTGCTCCTTCAGGCCGGGCACGCGGACCATGAAGAACTCGTCGAGGTTGGAGCCGACGATCGACAGGAACTTCACGCGCTCGAGCAGCGGGTGGGAGGGGTCCTGCGCCTCCTCGAGGACCCGGCGCTGAAACTCGAGCAGCGACAGCTCGCGGTTGACGAAGAGATCGCGCCGGCGCCACCCGGGGGGGAGCGAGAGCGGCAGCGCGTCCTCGGCCGCTTGCTCCGTCGCCGCGTCGGCTTCGCGCCACGCGGTCTCCGGCTCGGGATCGGCGTCCACCGCGTCCCAGGCCGCGTCGTCCTTCCGGGCCATCGATCCTCCGAGGGGTCAGGGTCTCATCGGGGCGTCCGGCCCGCCAACGCCGGGAGTTGACCGCGAGGCCGCCGCGTTCGACGCCGCTACGGCGACTCGGCCAGCGCTTCCTGCACCTGCCCGGCGTGCCGGTCGGTCGCGCGCTTCATCTCGCCGACGCCGGGGAGGGACCGCGGCGGGCCGGGGGCGCCGTCCTCCGCAGCGGCCGCGCCGGCCGAAGAGTCCGGCTCGTCGGCCGCGACGCTCGCCGAAGGCCGGGCCCGCAGGGTCTCGGTCAGTCGCGGCGCCGCGGCCTTCCAGTTCTTCGCGACGAGCAGCAGGACGACCGCCATCACGATGGCCAGCAGCAGCAGGCCCGGGCTCCCGTTCCTCTTCATGGCGGTCCCTCGAGGAAGTAAGGTAGGGCGCGGGGGCGTGGGACGCCCCCGCCGCCCCCCCGGCCTCCCAGGGACCATCCGGCGGCGGTCACTCCAGCGTGAAGTTCACCGTCACCACGACCCAGACCCGGACCGCCCGGCCATCGAGCGTCGCCGCGCGATAGCGCCAGCGCGCGACGGCCTCGCTGGCGGCCGGCACGAGCAGGGGGTGCCCCTCGAGGACCGTGATGTCCTCGATCGCGCCCGACTCGTCGATCACCGCACGCAGCCGGACGACGCCTTGGATCCGCGCCAGCCGGGCGGCGGGGGGGTAGTCCGGCGAGACGCTCCGGAGCAGCGTCGGGGCCCGCACCGCGCCGCCGATCTCGAGCGGCTCGCCGGGGTCGGGGGACGCGGGGCCGGTGCCGCCTCCCGGGCCGAGGATCGAGCCGCCGCCGCGGCCGTCGCCGAAGCCGCCCGGGACGCCGGTCTCGTCGCCTCCCGGCACGCCTTCGCCGTCGGGCAGGCCGATCGCGTCGGCCGGCTCGTCGGGCGCGGGGCCGGGCTCCGGCACGGTCTCCGGGACCGTCACGGGCTGCACGAGGTCCTCGGGCTTGCGCGGTTCCTGCGGCGCGAACTGCGGCGCCCGCCGGGCGGGAGGCCCCGCCGGCGGAGGCGGCGGTTCCGGTGTGAGGTACAGGATGAACTCCTCCGGGAACTCCGGGCCGGGCAGGAGCCCGAGCGTCAGGTACGACGCTCCCACCAGGAGCAGGCCGGCGGCCAGGTGCAGTGCGGCGGCGAACGGCAGGGACCAGAAGCTGCGCGTCCGCCCGGCGGTCGAGGTGAGCGCGGTCTCGAACATGGGTCACCTCCGCGTTGTGTCTCCAACGTACGAGACCGCCCCCGCGCGCGGAAGTTCCCGGGACGAAGCGATGCGGTGCGCGAGCCGCGCGGCGACGCGCCCGCGCGGCCGTGCGCCGAGCGTGCGCCGCCGTGCGCCGCCGTACGCCGAAGCGGCGCCAGGCGTACGGCCCGCGGCGGACTAACGGGACAGTTCGGCGACCGCCTCGCGGTCGATCGACTCGAGCCGCGGCCCCAGCTTCGCCACCACCAGCTCAGCCGCGTAGGAGCCGACGCGCCCCGCGGCCGGCAGCGAGAGCCCGTGCGTCAGCCCGTAGAGCAGCCCGGCCGCGAACATGTCGCCGGCCCCGGTGGTGTCGACCGCGCGGACCGGGAAGGCCGGGACGGCGTGCGCCTCGCGCCCGTCGTCGATCACCGACCCCGCGGCGTCGCGCGTCACGGCGGCCAGCCCGTTCCGCGCGGCGAGCGCGCGCGCGGCGGCGAGCGCGTCGTGCTCGCCGGTCAGCATCTTCGCCTCTTCCGCGTTGCCGACGACCAGGTCGACGCCGAGCCCCCCGTCCAGCCCGGTCAGCCGGCGGAAGTCGTCGAGGTGCCGGTTGACGCAGAACGGGTCCGACAGGTTGAACGCGACCTTGACGCCGGCCCGGCGCGCCGCGTCGAGCGCGAACAGGAAGGCCTCCTTCTGGCTGTCGGTGTCCCACAGGTAGCCGGTCAGGTAGAGCCAGCGGCTGGCCTCGATGTCGGGGACCGAGACGTCGGCCCGCTCGAGCGCCTGCGAGTCGCCGAGGTAGGTCAGGATCGTGCGCTGCGCGTCGGGCGTGATCAGGATCAGCGCCACGCCGGTGCGCCCGCGCCCCGCGCCGAGGTTGGCCTGCACCCCCTGCCGGGCCAGCGACTCGCGGTACAGCCCGCCGAAGCGGTCGGCGCCGACGCGGCTGGTGAAGCAGGCCTGCCCGCCCAGCAGCGCCAGGCCGATCATCGTGTTGGCCCCCGAACCGCCGGCCTCGTGGTGCACCAGGTGCGGCTCGACCAGCGGCAGGAGCTGGGCCTCCCGCGCCTCGTCGACCAGCTGCATCGTCCCCTTGGCGAGGCCCAGCCGGGCCAGGAACGCGTCGTCCACCTCGGCCTGCGCGTCGTAGAGCGCGTTGCACATCCCGAAGACGTCGTGGCGGGTCAAGCGGCCTCCTCGCGGGTTCTGCTTCAGTCTGCCGGAAACGGTGCGTGGCCGCCGCCGGGTCGCAGGGCCCAGGGGACCTTCGCCCCGGCCGCGGCCAGGCGCGCCGTTCCCAGCAGCGTCGCTTCCGGCTGCTTCGCCACCGCGAGCGGGCCGCCGAAGGCCTCGGCCAGCAGCGCCAGCAGCTGCGGGCTGCCGACGCCGCCGCCGGTGACGGCGACCGTCTGCTGCGCCGGCCCGGAGAGCGCGCGCAGCGCCTCGGCGACGCGCCGGGCGAAGGCCGCGGGGGCGCCGTCCCCCAGCGCGACGCGG
>CAYZDB010000211.1:0-5510 GCA_964476985.1 uncultured Acidobacteriota bacterium
GGCCGCGGCGGCGCTGCTGCGGCTGGCGACCGGCGGCTCACCGCTGCCGCGGATCTACGCGCGGCTGGGGCCCCAGGAGTGGCCGCTGCTGCAGGCCTTCGCCGACGTCGCCGCCGGGGTGCCGGTCGACCTGGAGATCGGGCCGGAGGCCGGGGTACCGGAGATCGCGCCGCTGTGGAGCGCGGCCGACGCGCTGGTGGTGGCCGACATGGACCGCCGGTACCCGCTCTCCGCCGGCTCGCCCGCGCTGCCGGTGCGCGTGGTGCCGGACGGTGACGGCGAAGAGGCGGTCGGCGCGCTGGCCGAGCTGCCGATCTTCGGCGGCGACGAGCGGATCTCGGTGGTCGTCCCGGTCCGCGGCCACGCCGCGCTCGCGGTGCGGCTGGTCGGCAGCCTGGTCGAGCACACAGAGGGGCTGCTCGAGGTGATCCTCGTCGACGACGCTTCGCCCGCCCGCTCGCTGGCGCTGCTCGAGCGGCTGGCGATCGAAGACGTCCGGGTGCGGCTGCTGGTCAACCGCGCGCCGCGCGGCCTGGCGGCCAGCGCCAACCGCGGCCTGGCCGCGGCGCGCGGCGACCTGGTTGCGCTGCTCGACGCCGGCGCGGTCGTGACGCCCGGCTGGTCGGGCCACCTCGCGGCGCACCGCGGCCAGCCACGCTGCGGCGCGATCGGTCCGCTGTTCAACCGCGCGGCCTGGCCGCAGCAGCTCGCGGGCGTGACCTACGACGAGACGACGCTCGCCGGGCTCGCGCCGTTCGCCGAGGAGCTGTCACGCGGGCGGAGCGGGCAGGCGACGCCGTGCGCGCGGCTCTCCGGGCGCTGCCTGCTGATCCCGCGCCCCGCGCTGCGCCGCGTCGGCGGGCTCGATCCGCGCTTCTTCCCGGCCGGCTTCGAGGACGACGACTGGTCGGCGCGGCTGCACTCGGCCGGGCTGGCGGCGTACCGCGCGGACGACGTCTTCGTCCACCACGAGAGCGAGGCGGGCTTCGGACTGGAGCCGGAGGCGCGGGCCGAGGCGGCCGCGAACGGCTGGCGCCGCTTCAAGGACAAGTGGGGGCTCCCGCCGGAGCGCGACGCGCGCGACGGCTGGCAGCCGTCCGAGGTCTCCGGCGTCTACGACCGGACGCGCCACTTCATCGCGCCGTGGCTGGCGCTGGAACCGGTGGGGGCGGGGGGCGAGGAGCGCTAGCGGCGACGGGACGCGACGCGACTGACGGCGGGGCGTTCCCGATCTTCGAACGAAACCGTCGAATTTCATTTCTCCGCGCGGGGCAAAGTGTCAAATCGTCGAGCCATGTCTCATCGGCTCAGCTTACTTGCGAGATGATATTAGTTTGTCGTCTTCGACTCCTGTGTTAGCGTCGCAGACAGGGAGGTTAGGGCCCGGGCAAAGTCAGTTGCCTGCCGCGGAGACTCGCAGTCGCGAGCCGAAGCCCTAATCGGGGTGGTGACGTGCGACCGCTTCGGGCGGGAAGCACCGTCGAGGGGAGACGATCGCACGAACCGTGTTTCGGCTTGCCCTGCTTGGGCGAGCGCGGGCCACGCAATCCCGCGCAACGCCGTTTACCGCGACTTGGCAGCGAGACGTCTGCCGTTCGGGGCGCTTCGCGCAACGAACGGAGCCGGACTTCCGAGGGCCCGACCTTAGGCGTTCCGAAGGGAGGGAGACATGCTCGGAAAGCGCGTCGTCGTGGGTTGCGTCGTCGGATGGTTGTTGCTTTGCGCGCTGGGATCAGCGGGTGCCGGCCAGGTCGGACTCACCCAGGCGGGGGCGGTGGGCCCGCACCGGTTGACGATCGGGACGCCGCCGCAGCCCGGGGTGCCGGCGCCGCGGGCGGAAGGGGACGCACGCGACAGTCCGCCGCCGCCGAACCCCTTCACGAGCATGCCGTCCCCGCCGCTCGCAATGAACGCCGGGCTGGCCGCAGTCGGCGAGCAGGACCTCGCGACGTGGCCGATGGGCCTGAGCGACGGACGTCTCGTCGTGGTCGCGCTCGAGGGGAACGCGTTGCGCGCGCAGCACTCCTCGAACGGCGGCGCGAGCTTCTCTCCCGCCGTGCTCGTCGCCGGCGGGTCGGGGCAACCACGGATCGTCCGGGTCGCCACGGACCACACGGCTGCGGGACGGGTCTATCTCGGCTGGATGGAGGAGGATCCCGGCGGCGCCTTCCGGCTGGCATTCGCCCGCAGCGATGACATGGGAGCGACGTGGAACACGCCGGCGGCGCTGGTCACCGGAGGGGCCACCGCCCACGGGCTGACGATTCTCAGGCTCTCGGCGGGACCGGGCGACTCCGTGGCCATCGCGTTCTGGGGCGAAGCCGGGACGCATCCCTACGCCATGGCGAGCAGCGACGCCGGGGCCACGTGGAACGGCCCGGTGCGCCTCGATCCCGGGGCCCCCGCGGCGGCTCGCTGGTCGCGGGACATCGACGTCGAGATCGACGGCAGCGCGACGGTCCACGCGGCCTTCGTCCAGAACCGCGGCAGCGGGAATCGCGTCTTCGCTTCGAGCTCGACCGACGCGGGCATGACGTGGTCGGCCGAGGTCGACCTGAGCGCCATCACGCCGCTCCGGCAGTCCGCTGCGAACGTCGATCTCCAGTCGGCGTTCGACGGATCGATGCTCGCCGCGTTCTGGGACAGCGAGGGGAACGACCACCTCTACGTCATGCGCGCCCCCGCGGGCGGCGGCGCGTACACGACCACGGCGAACATCCTGTTCGGCGGCAACGACACTCCACCCATCGGCCCGAAGGTTCGGACGAGCGAATCCACCGGGATCGCCATGGTCCTGTATACGCGCGTCGACAGCGGCTACGGAGATGGCGTCGGGCCGCTGCAGATGGCGCGGTCGATCGACAACGGCGCCTCGTTCACCGCGCCGGCGACGCTCGCGTCCAACGCCAGCGACGGGAACTTCCCGTGGTTTCCGAACTTCGACACCCAGCAGGTCGGCACCACTTGGGTCCTCTGCTGGACCGACGGCCGGTCGGACACGACCAGCGGGCTGATCTCCGAGGTCTACTGCCGGAGCAGCACCAACGACGGCAGCACCTGGGCCACCGAGGTACGCGTCGACAGCGACGCCGCCGGAGCCGCCGGCAGCCTGCTCGGCGGGGTCGCCCGCAACGGAACCAGCAGCGTGCTGGTCGCGTGGGCCGACGGCCGCGACTCCAACAGCCGCTCCTACGACGTCTACGTCGACCGATCGGCCGCGAGCCCGCTTGCGTTCGGAGTGGATGCGAAGATCGACGACGACCTGGGGACCACGGCGCCGAACGCCTTCTGGTTCGCCAACGCCGCGACGGACGGCGTCGCCGGGGTCTACGGCGCCTTCGCGGCCGCCGACCCCGGCAAGCACTCGGAGATCTACGTCCGCGCGAGCACCGACGGCGGCTACACCTTCGGCCCGCCGGTTCGCGCCTCGGGCGTCCCGGTCGGGACGCGGATCAACTCCTTTCCCGTCATCGCGGCGACGCCAGACGGGAACGTCTACCTCGTCTACGAGAGCCAGGCGCCGACGCTGGCGGGCGGCGCCAAGCAGCTCCGCTTCAACGTCTCGCACGACTTCGGCGCCACCTGGCTGGCGAGCGATCAGCTGCTCGCGACGCTGGTCCAGTACGCGTCCGGGCACTACGGCTACTACTGGAACCCGGCCACCGTCGTCCGGGCGCTGAACGGCGGGACGGTGTTCGTCGCCTACTCCGACGGCGACGACGTCTTCCTGGCGCGCTCGACCAACGCCGGGACGAGCTTCGACTTCAACAAGGACATCGACCAGGACACGCGGGACGAGAACCTCCTCCCGCGGCTGTGCGTCGAGGGGAGCCAGGTCGTGGCCACGTTCATCTCCCCGAACAGCGGATTCACCGTCTACAGCGTCTGGGGCACGAGCAGCGCGGACGGCGGGACGACCTTCGCCCCGCGGGTCCAGCTGCGCCCGGAGAGCAGCACGAACGGCGTCGGGCAGGCGGCCCTGGCGTGCGGCGGCTCGAGCGCCGTGGCGATCTGGGAGGACTACCGGAGCGGCGGCGGCCAGCTCTGCTCGAGCCGCTTCGACGGGGCGACGTGGAGCATCGATTCCGCGCTGCCGGGACCGGCGGGGGCCGCACCGACCTTCCCGAGCACCCGGTTTGCCGACAGCGGGACCGTGCTGGTCGCGTGGCAGTCGAATGGTGAGATCTGGGTGAACCGTTCGACTGACGGCGGCGCGACGTTCCCCTCCTTCCAGCGGCTCGACGACGGGACCCCGGTCCCGGAGGCGATCAGCGCCGACCCGCTGCTGGCGAGCGACGGCGCCGGCAACGCGTGGGTCTCGTGGCTCGACCAGAGCGCGGGCTTCCCAGAGATCGTGGTCCGTCCGAGCGTCGATGGGGGCGTTTCCTTCGGCGGCGTGCGGCGGCTGAGAAGCAATTCGGTCCAGGGAACGGCGAACATAGCCCGCTTCACGATCGCGAACGCGGCGAGCCTGCCGGGCGCCGCGGTCCTGACCTGGAACGAGTACGACGACCAGTTCTTCGGCAACGCGATGCTGACCGTCTACGACCTCGACGACCTGGACCGCGACCAGGCGCTCTTCCCGGCGGACTGCAGCGACGCCGCGCCCGGGGTCAAGGCGGCCCCGACGGAGATCCTCGGGCTGACCCTCGCTTTCCAAGGATCGGGCGTCCGCTTCGACTGGACGTCCCAGGATGGCGCTGCGGGGGTAGACACGGCCTATGACATCGCGGCCGGGAGCGTGGCCGACCTGCTCTCGACCGGAACGTATGCCGGCGCCACCTGCCACGTCGCCGCGATCGCGGCGCCTCCCTACGACGAGATCGGCTCCTGGCCGGCGCCGGGGAGCGCCAGCTGGTACCTCGTCCGCGGACGGAACGCGTGTGGCACCGGGAGCTTCGGGGACGCCGGGGTCGTCCCGGATCCCCGTGACGCCTTGGATCTCCTGGCCTGCCCGTAGGCGGGCGACTACCTCCTCCCACGGGGCCGGGTTCGCTGGACTCGCCCGGCCCCACTTTTTCCTCTCGCGTCAGCCGCGCCACCAGCGCGCGATCACGGCGCCTGCCAGCACGTACCCGGCGCCGGCCAGCAGGGTCACGCCCGAGATCCCGACGTCGAGCGCGAGCAGCGCGGCGAGGATCGGCCCGAGCACCGAGCCGACGCCGTTGGCGGCCCAGGCCAGGCCGGTCGACGCCCCCTCGCCGCGCGCCGCGAGCCGCGCCAGCGCGGCCGGGAACGGCACCCCGACCGCCAGCCCGAGCGGCACGACCAGCGCGACCGCCAGCGCGATCCGCGCCGCGTCGCCGAGCGCGAGCCCGGCGCGCAGCACCGCCGGGAGGCCGAGCGCGTAGAGCGCGACCAGCGCCGCGACCGCCCCCAGCATCGGCCACGCGCTGGCCTGCGCGGCCGCGCGCGGGCCCGCCAGCAGGCTCCCCGCGCCGGCCGCCGCGAGCAGCGTCGCCAGCACGACCGCCGCGGCCAGCACCGGGCTCCCCAGGACGAGCGTCACG
>CAYZDB010000212.1:0-5504 GCA_964476985.1 uncultured Acidobacteriota bacterium
CGTCGCCTTCCACGCCGGCCCAGGCCAGCGGGAAGGGGTCGGCCAGCGCGACCGGGGCGGCGGGGAGGGGGGAGGACTCCAGCCCGGCGCCCGCCCGCCCGTCGCGTCGCCAGGCGAGGGAGCCGTCCGCGCCGCGCCGCGCCTCGAGCGCGTCGCCGACCTGGACCAGGAAGAGCGCGTCCGGCGCCGCGCCGGATGCCGCCGCGCCCCCCGCCGCGGGGAGCGCGCGCAGCGCGCCGCTCGCCATCCCGTCGAGTTCGATCGTCCAGGTCTCGGCCGCCTCCACGGCCGGCGCCCCCGAGGGGCCGGCCGCGCGGCCCGGGGAGACGGCGAGGGCGGCGGCCAGGACGAGCGTCGCGAGGCCGGGGCGCGGGACGGGCGCGAACATCGGCGAAGGTTACCCCGGAACACCCGCGCGGGGGCGCGCCGCCGCCGGTGCCGTAGAATGCGGGGCTCGCGCCCTTCCCGGAGGATCGTCGTGCCCGCCCGCTACCAGACGCTTCGCGGCTTCCGTGACCTGCTGCCGGGCGAGACCGAGCACTGGCAGCGCCTCGAGGCCGGGGCGCGCGAGCTGTTCCGCCGCTACGCCTTCCGCGAGATCCGCCCGCCGCACCTCGAGGCGACCGAGCTGTTCGTGCGCTCGGTGGGCGAGGCGACCGACATCGTCGGGAAGGAGATGTTCACGATGGACGCGGGCGAGGGGGAGACGGTCACCCTGCGCCCCGAGATCACGGCCTCGGTCTGCCGCGCCTACGTCCAGAACGCGCTCGACCGGGCCGGGCTGTCGCGCTTCTTCTACATCGGGCCGGCCTTCCGCAAGGAGCGGCCGCAGAAGGGGCGGCTCCGGCAGTTCCACCAGGCGGGGGTCGAGGTGCTGGGCGAGGCCTCGCCCGAGACCGACGTCGAGGTGATCGCGGTCGGCGTGGACCTCGTGACGCTGGCGGGCGTGAAGGAGTGGCGCCTGCTGCTCAACAGCATCGGCGACCCGACCTGCCGGCCGGCCTACCGCGCGGCGCTGGTCGCCTTTCTCGAGGCGCGGCGGGAGCTGCTCTGCGGCGAGTGCCAGGACCGGATCGAGCGCAACCCGCTGCGCGTGCTGGACTGCAAGAAGGAGCCCTGCCAGGCCGCGACGGCCGGGGCGCCGGCGACGGTGGACCACCTCTGCGAAGCCTGCCGCGAGCACTTCGCCGGCGTGCGGCGCGGGCTCGACGCGCTCGACATCCGCTACGAGCTGACGCCGCGGCTGGTGCGCGGCCTCGACTACTACGTCCGCACCACCTTCGAGATCCAGGCCGGAGGGCTCGGCTCCCAGAACGCGGTGCTGGGGGGCGGCCGCTACGACGACCTCGTGCGGGAACTCGGCGGCGGCGACGTGCCCGGGATCGGGTGGGCCGCCGGGATCGAGCGGCTGCTGATCGCCGCCGGCCGGGAGGGCGACCTGGCGCCCGCCGAGCTGGAGGTCTTCGTGGTGACGCTGGGGGAGCGGGCGCGGGAGACCGCGCTGCCGCTGGTCCAGGCGCTGCGCGGGCAGGGGCTGGCGGTGAGCTGGGACCCGGCGGGGCGCGGCCTCGGCGGGCAGATGAAGCGTGCCGGGCGCTCGGGCGCGCGGTTCGCGGTGCTGGTCGGGGACGACGAGCTGGACCGCGGGATGGCGACGCTGAAGGACCTGGCGAGCGGCGAGCAGGGCGAGGGGCCGCTCGACCCCGGGGCGCTGGCGCGCCTGGTGCGCGGGAAGACGGAGACGACGCGATGAACGGCGAGCGGCGGGAACGGACCTGGTGCGGCAGCCTGCGCCCGGAGCACGAGGGGCGGGCGATCCGGCTGAACGGCTGGATGCACCGGCGGCGCGACTTCGGGGGGCTGGTCTTCGTCGACCTGCGCGACCGCAGCGGGATCGTGCAGGTCGTCTTCGACCCCGCGTCGGGCGCGCTGCACGAGCAGGCCGGCTCGCTGCGCCCCGAGACCTGCCTCGAGATCGAAGGCGTCGTCGTGCCCCGCACGCCCGAGAACGTCAACCCGAAGATGCCGACCGGCGGGGTCGAGGTCCGGGCCGCGGCGCTGACCGTGCTGTCCGAGTCGGACGACCTGCCCGTGCAGCCGGCGGGGGTGCAGGTCCCCAGCGAGGAATCGCGGCTGACCTGGCGCTACCTGGACATCCGGCGCGAGGGGATGAAGGACGCGCTGGGCTTCCGCTCGGAGATGACGCGCGCGATCCGCGAGGTCCTGCACGGCCAGGGGTTCTGGGAGGTCGAGACCCCGATCCTGACCAAGTCGACGCCGGAGGGGGCCCGCGACTACCTCGTCCCGTCGCGGGTCCACGCCGGGCAGTTCTACGCGCTGCCGCAGAGCCCGCAGCTCTTCAAGCAGCTGCTGATGATCGGCGGGATCGAGCGCTACTACCAGATCGCGCGCTGCTTCCGCGACGAGGACCTGCGCGCCGACCGGCAGCCCGAGTTCACCCAGGTCGACATCGAGATGGCCTTCGTCGACCAGGACGACGTGATCGCGGTGGTCGAGAAGATCTTCGACCGCGCGGCCGAGCTGGCCGGCTGGAGCGTCCGCTCGCCCTTCCCGCGGATGACCTGGCAGGAGGCGATGGACCGCTACGGCGTCGATCGGCCGGACCTGCGCTTCGGGATGGAGATCCGGGACGTCACGGCCGCGGCCGGGGCCTCGGCCTTCACGGTCTTCCAGCGCGCGGTCGGCGAGGGGGGCGTCGTGCGCGGCCTGGCGGTGCCGGGGGGCGCGGCGTGGACGCGCAAGAAGGTCGACGGGGCCGAGGCGCGCGCCAAGGAACTGGGCGCGGCCGGGCTGGTCTGGCTCAAGCGCGGGCCCGAGGGGATCAGCGGCCCCGCGGTGAAGGGACTCGGCCCGGACGCGGCCACCGGCCTGGCCGCGGCGGTCGGCGCGGCGGAGGGGGACCTTGCGCTGCTGGTGGCGGGACCGCGGGCGATGGTGCGCGCGGTCCTGGGCCAGCTGCGGCTCGAGGTCGCGAAGGACGAGGGGCTGATCCCGGCCGACGCGCACGCGCTGACCTGGGTCGTCGACTTTCCGCTGGTCGAGTGGGACAAGGACGCGCAGCGCTGGTTCGCGATGCACCACCCGTTCACCTCGCCGCGGGTCGAGGACCTCGAGCGGCTGGAGAGCGACCCCGGGAGCGTGCTGGCGCGGGCCTACGACATCGTGCTCGACGGGACCGAGATCGGCGGGGGCTCGATCCGAATCCACCGCCCCGACGTGCAGTCCCGGATCTTCAAGCTGCTCGGGATGACCGAGGACGAGGCGCGGCGCCGCTTCGGCTTCCTGCTCGACGCGCTGCGCTTCGGCGCGCCGCCGCACGGCGGCCTGGCGCTGGGGCTCGACCGGATGGTCGCGCTGTTCCTGGGCCGGGACTCGATCCGCGACGTGATCGCCTTCCCGAAGACGACCTCGGCCTCCTGCCTGCTCACCGACGCGCCGTCGGCGGTCGACGCGCAGCAGCTGAAGGAGCTTCACCTGCGGGTGGAGTGAGCGGCGCCGGGACGCCCGCCGATGATCGCGCTCACCAACGTCACCAAGCAGTACGGGCGGCGCGTGCTGCTCGTCGACGCCTCGTTCCAGCTCAACCCGGGCGAGAAGGTCGGGCTCGTCGGCCCCAACGGGGCCGGCAAGACGACGGTCTTCCGGATGATCGCGGGCGAGGAAGCGCCGGACCAGGGGGAGGTCGCGGTCCCCCGGCGCGTGACCGTCGCCTACCTCCGCCAGGACGCGGAGGCGATGGCGGGCCGCTCGGTGCTCGACGAGGCGATCGCCGGCAGCGGCCGGCTCGGGGACCTGCACCACGAGCTGGCCGGGCTCGAGCACGCGCTCTCCGACCCCGGTCGCGCGGGGGAGATCGACGCGATCCTGGCCCGCTTCGGCGAGGTGCAGGAGGAGTACCAGCAGCGCGGGGGCTACGAACTGGAAGCCCGCGCGCGCGAGGTTCTCCACGGGCTCGGCTTCCGGGACGCGGCGATCGACGGCGACGTGGGCGCGCTGTCCGGCGGCTGGAAGATGCGCGTCGCCACGGCCAAGGTGCTGCTCGGCGACCCGGACGTCCTGCTGCTGGACGAGCCGACGAACCACCTCGACATCGAGTCGATCCTGTGGCTGGAGAAGTTCCTGGCGCAGACGCGCGCGGCGCTGCTGATGACCTGCCACGACCGCGACTTCATGAACCGGGTCGTCGGCCGGATCGTCGAGATCGACGGCGGCGAACTGGTCAGCTACAGCGGCAACTACGACTTCTACTTCGGCGAGCGGGCGCTGCGCGAGACGCAGCGCGAGGCGGCCTACCAGCGCCAGCAGGCCATGCTGGCCAAGGAGCAGCGCTTCATCGAGCGCTTCAGCGCCCACGCGGCCAAGGCGGCCCAGGTGCAGAGCCGCGTCAAGATGATCGAGAAGATCGAGGTCGTCGAGCCGCCGCGGCGGCGCAAGGTGGTCGACTTCGACTTCCGCACGCCGCCCCGCTCGGGCGACGAGGTGGCCGTCCTCTCGGGGATCGTCAAGTCGTACGGCGACCGGACGATCTACGACGGCTTCGACCTGACGCTGCGCCGCGGCGAGCGCTGGTGCGTGATGGGTCGCAACGGCGCCGGCAAGACGACGCTGCTCAAGATCGTCGCCGGGGCCCTGGCGCCCGACGCGGGCCAGGTGCGGCTGGGGTCGGCGCTGGTGCTGGGCTACTTCGCGCAGCAGTCGCTCGAACTGCTGGATCCCGGGCTGACCGTGCTCGAGCAGCTCCAGCGGGACTTCCCCGACGCCTCGCAGGGCACGCTCAAGACGCTGCTCGGCGCGTTCCAGTTTCCCGGGGACGACGTCGAGAAGAGGATCGCCGTGCTCTCGGGCGGCGAGCGGTCGCGGCTCGTGATCGCCCGGATGCTGTTCGACCCGCCGAACTTCCTGGTGCTCGACGAGCCGACGAACCACCTCGACCTCGAGACCAAGGAGATGCTGATCCGCGCGCTCGCGCGCTACGAGGGGACGATGCTGTTCGTCTCCCACGACCGCGAGTTCCTGCGCGGGCTTTCGACCCGAGTGCTCGAGCTGCACCCCGACGACGGCGATCCGCGACCGCGCGTGTATCTCGGCGGTTACGCGGAGTGGGTGGTGGCGACGGGCGGGGAGGCGGTCGGAGTGCACGGCTAGCGGGCGCGGCGCCGGCGGGCGCTCGCCCCCGGCCGCATCCATTACCGCGAGTCGTTCTCGCGTGTGCCCCCCGCCGGACGCCCTCTCCCCGGCGCTCCGGGCGCGGTATATCCTCCTCCGAGATCCTGCAGCGCACAGAAGGGGAGATCCCGTGGGCGCCAGGCTCTGTCCCGCGTTGCTCGCCGGTGCGCTCGCGATCGCGCCCGCCGCCGGAGCGACGGTCCTTCACGTCCGGCCCGGCGGCAGCGACGCGAACAGCGGGGCCGACTGGGCGAGCGCCAAGGCCACCGTCGGTGCCGCGCTCCAGGTCGCCGAAGCCGGCGACGAGATCTGGGTCG
>CAYZDB010000213.1:0-5486 GCA_964476985.1 uncultured Acidobacteriota bacterium
CCGGCAGGTCGCGATCGCGGGCGGCCTGGACGCCGACGACACGCGCGCGATGCTGGCCTCGCTGACCGGCTGGTTCCGCCCGAACCAGGTGACCGCCGCCGGGCCCGGCGGCGCGGGCGCGCGCCCGGGCCTGCTCGCCGGAAGGACGGCGCGGGAGGGGCGCGCCACCGCCTTCGTCTGCGAGGCGGGAGCCTGCCAGGCGCCGACGACCGACCCGGCGGAAGCGGCGCGCGCGGCGGCCGGCTTCGCGCCGCTCGCGGGCTGAGGGGGCGCCGGTGGCCTCGCCGCAGCGGTGCGCGCGGGCGGCCTCGCCGCGGGAGAGCGCGCCGTGACCGAGCTGGCGCTGCGGTTCGCGCTGGAGACCTGGCAGCTGCTGCGGGAGATGGGCCCGTGGCTGCTGCTCGGCTTCACCGTGGCGGGCCTGCTCTCCGTGCTGATCGACCCGGAGACGGTCGAGCGCCACCTGGGCGGGCGCGGGCTCGGTCCGGTGCTCAAGGCCTCCGCGGTCGGCGTGCCGCTGCCGCTCTGCTCGTGCGGCGTGATCCCGGTCGCGGCCTCGCTGCGCCAGCACGGCGCGAGCCGCGGCGCGACGGCGGCCTTCCTGATTGCGACCCCGCAGACCGGCGTCGACAGCATCGCCGTGACCTACTCGCTGATGGGCCCGCTGATGGCGGCGGTGCGGCCGGTCGCGGCGCTGGCCAGCGGCGTGATCGGCGGGCTGGTCGTCGACGCCGCCGAGCGCCCCGAGCCGCGCGTGCCGCCACGCTTCGCGGGGATCGCCGCGCTGCCCGGGTTCGGCGCGCCCGGCGCCGCGGACGCCCCGGCGCGGCCGCCGTGGGGCGCGCGGCTGCGCGAGGCGCTGCGCTACGGCTTCGTCACGCTGCCGCGCGATCTCGCCGCGCCGATGTTCTGGGGGCTCGCCGCGGCCGGTGCGATCGGCGTCGCGCTCCCCGACGACTTCTTCGCCGGGACGCTCGGCGGCGGACTGCCCGCGATGCTGGCGATGATGCTGGTCGGGATCCCGGTCTACGTCTGCGCCTCGGCCTCGGTGCCGGTGGCCGCGGTGCTGGTCGCCAAGGGGCTCTCGCCCGGCGCCGCGCTGGTTTTCCTGATGACCGGCCCGGCGACCAATACGGCGACGCTGGCGGCGGTCTGGAAGATCATGGGCCGGCGCACGGCGGCCCTGTACCTCGCCTCGATCGCGCTGACCGCGCTCGCGGCCGGCCTGCTGCTGGACGCGCTGGCGGCCGGGGCGATCGCGCGGCAGGCGGTGCACCACCACGAGTTCCTGCCGGACTGGTTTCAGACGGCCAGCGCGATCGCGGTCGCGCTGCTGCTGCTCGCCGCGTTGGCGCCGCCCCGCTGGACGGCTATCATCCAGCGTTCCGAACCGCGAAAAGGAGAATCGTCATGACCCGTCGCAAGCTGCTCGTCGCCGCGCTGGCCGTGCTCTTCCTGGCGGCCTTCGCCCTCCCGGCCGCGCTGGCCGAGGACAAGGACAAGGACGCCAAGCCCTACCCGCTCGATTTCTGCCTCGTCTCCGGCGAGAAGCTCGGGGAGCACGGCGACCCGATCTCCGTCGTGTACGAGGGGCAGCAGTTCAAGTTCTGCTGCAAGAGCTGCGTCAAGGACTTCTCCAAGGACCCGGCCAAGTGGCAGGCCAAGCTGAAGGAAGAGGTCGAGAAGCAGAACAAGGAAAAGAAGGGCTGATCTCCCGCGGGCGGACGGCGGCACGCGCCGCGTGCCGCCGCCCGCCCGCGTTCTCCTCCGCCGCCGATGACGCCGCGCCCGCGCCGTTCCGCCCTGCTCGCCCCGGCCACCGCGCTGGCCGCGGCGCTCCTTCTCGCGGCCCCGCACGCGCGCGCGGCGGACGACGGCGCCCCGGCGGAGGCCCCCTCCGCCATTGCGGCCACCGTCCCCGCCGGCCTGCCCGCCGGCGCCAACACGATGTGCCCCGTGCTGCCCGACGAGCCGGTCGACCCGGAGATCTGGGTCGACTACCAGGGCCGGCGCGTCTACCTCTGCTGCCAGCGCTGCAAGAAGAAGTTCCTCGAGGCGCCGACCGAGTACCTCGCGGCGCTCGAGGCGAGCCCGCGCGCGGGCGGGAGCGCGCCCGAGGCGCCGCTCTCCGGCGCGCAGCGCCTGGTCCGCTTCGCGGGCCGCTTCCACCCGGCGACGATCCACTTCCCGATCGCGCTGATCGCCGTCGCCGCGCTGTTCGAGATCCTCGGCGCCGCGCGGCGGGATCGGGCGCTTTCCGTGGCGGCCGTCTGGCTGGCGGCGCTGGGCGCCGCAGGCGCCGTCGCCGCGGCGGCCCTGGGCTGGTCGGCGGCGGCCTTCTCGAGCTTCCCCGGCGAGTTGGCGCGCGTGCTGGAAACGCACCGCTGGCTGGGGCTGACGACGGCCACGGTGGCGGTCCTGGCCGCGCTGGCGGGGATCCAGGCGCAGCGCCGCGGGGCCGGCTGGCCCTTTCTCTTCCGGCTGCTGCTGCTGGCCGCGACGGTGCTGGTGCTCGTCACCGGCTTCTTCGGCGGGGTCCTGATCTACGGCTTCGACCACTACCGCTGGTAGAGGCCATCCCCGTCCCGACCTGAGCCTGCGCAACGCGGGCCGCCACGGAGGAACGCCCCGACAGCCGGTTTGCGCGGGGCCGCGAACGGCGCGCTCGCGCCGGCCCGCTTTCCGTACAATGGACCTGGAGAGGGAGGGCCCGCGGTCGTGGAGTGTCCCGCCTGCCGCCAGGAGTTGATCGTCGTCGAGCGCGAGCGGATCGAGCTCGACTGCTGCGCCGCCTGCCGCGGCCTGTGGTTCGACTCCGGCGAGTTCGACCTGCTGGCCGAGATCCACGGGCTGGCGCCCGCCGAGCGCGACACCTCGCGATTCGCGCTGGCGCCGATCCAGGAGCGGCCCCGGCTCTGCCCGCGCTGCGACCGCGCGATGGACAAGGCCTGGTTCGACGAGGGGCACACGATCCTGGTCGACCGCTGCGTGCACGGGATCTGGTTCGACCGGGGCGAGCTGGGGCACGCGCTCGAATCGGTCCGTCTCGGCCGCTCCGACGCGCGGAGCATGATGGTGTCGTTTCTCGGGGAGACGTTCCGCCGGCCGGCGTGACGGCTCCCTGCTGGAGGAAGGAACATGATGGGTGGTCTCGTCGTCCTCGTCGTCCTGGGCCTGATCGCGGTCTTCCTGGTCGGCCTCTACAACGCCCTCGTGCGCGCGCGCAACGAGGTGAAGAACGCCTGGAGCCAGATCGACGTCCAGCTCAAGCGCCGCCACGACCTGATCCCCAACCTGGTCGAGACCGTCAAGGGCTACGCCGCGCACGAGCGCGGCACGCTCGACGCGGTGATCAAGGCCCGCCAGCAGGCGATCGCGGTCAGCGGCAACCCGGCCGAGGCGATCCAGGCCGAGAACGCGCTGACGCAGACGCTGCGCTCGCTGTTCGCGGTGGCCGAGGCCTACCCGGACCTGAAGGCCAACCAGAACTTCCTCGCGCTGCAGGAGGAACTGGCCTCGACCGAGAACAAGATCGGCTTCGCGCGCCAGTACTACAACGACTCGGCGATGCGCTACAAGAACCGGATCGAGGTCTTCCCCTCGAACCTCTTCGCCAACGCCTTCGGCTTCGCGCCGGAGCCGTTCTTCCAGGTCGAGGCCGAGGCCGAGCGGCAGCCGCCGCAGGTGAAGTTCCCCTGAGCCGCGCCGCGGCCCCGGGGACCCGCACGCGATGTTCGAGCTGATCCGCGCCAACCAGCGCCGCTCCGCGCTGCTGATCGTGGCGATGGCCGCCCTGCTGGCGGCCGTCGGCTTCGCCCTCGGCGAGGTGATGGCCCCCGGCGACGGCGGACTCGCCGGGCTGGGGGCCGGGCTGCTGCTGTGGGGGCTGCTCGGACTCGTGGCGTACGGCTCGGGCGACACGATCTTCCTCGGGCTGGTCGGCGCGAGGAGGATCGAGAAGAAGGACCACCCGGTGCTCTGGAACGTCGTCGAGGAGATGACGATCGCCGCCGGGCTGCCGAAGATGCCGGACGTCTACATCATCGACAAGGACGCGCTCAACGCCTTCGCCACCGGGCGCGGGCCCGACCGCGCCTCGATCGCCGTGACCTCCGGCCTGCTCGAGCAGCTCGACCGCGACGAGCTGCAGGGGGTCGTGGCCCACGAGCTGGGGCACGTCAAGAACCGCGACGTGCTCTACCTGCTGCTGCTGGGCGCGATGGCGGGGGCGATCGTGATCCTGGCCGACGTCGGGCGGCGCGTGCTCTGGTACGGCCCGCCGCGGCGCCGGACCTCGGACAAGGGGAACCCGCTGGGGGCGGTGATCCTGATCGCCGCGATCCTGCTGATCGCGCTGGCGCCGCTCCTGGCCCAGCTGCTGCAGCTCGCCGTCTCGCGGCGGCGCGAGTACCTGGCCGACGCCTGCGGCGCGCAGTTCACGCGCTACCCGGAGGGGCTGGCCAGCGCGCTCGAGAAGATCGGGCGCCAGGGGGGCGTGCTGAAGGACGTCCCGCGAACCGTCGCCCCGAGCTTCATCAGCGATCCGCTGGCGCGGGCCTCGCTCGACGGCGACGGCGCGGCCGCGTGGGGCAGCACCCACCCGCCGCTGGCGGAGCGGATCCGGATCCTGCGCGCGATGGCGGGGATGCCCGGCTACGCGCGCTACGACGAGGCCTTCCGCGCGGTGACGCGCCGGCCGGTCGGGGTGATGCCGGCCTCGGCGCTGGCCGCGTCGGCGGAGGCCGAGCGCGCGCCCGCGCCCGACCCGCGGACGCGGGTCGACCGGGTGCGCGGCGCGACCGACGCGATGTGGCAGGTCAAGGACTACGCCTTCGTCCCCTGCGCCTGCGGCACGACCCTGAAGCTCCCGCCGGCGTGGCGCGGGCGCGAGGTCGCCTGCCCGCACTGCGGGACCGCCCACACCGCCTCCGCCTGAGCCTGCGACCGGCCCGGGAGCGCTGCGCGCCCGGTTCCAGGATCGCAAGCAGTGTCCTGCCAACGAGACGGTCCTGTGCGACGAGTGTTGCGTTCGCACTACACGGCGCTGGAAACGCCCGCTCCATCCGCGATTCCGCGGAATCCTAACCCCCGTCTCCCGTTGCACTTTCGCTGCAGCCCGTCCTGGCCGGGACGCTCGCGCGCTCTTGGCGCGGGGATTGCTTGGGAATCGGGGTGTCCCGGCCCGCCAGCCGAGACGATGATCCGCAGCAGGGCCATTCCCGCCGGCCAGGTTGGGTGCCTCTGAGGGGGGTAGCCACGGACGGGCGGGGCCCCGCCCGCAAGGGCGGGGCTTTTCTTTTTCAGGGCGCCGCTCAGTGCAGCCGCAGCTCCTGCAGCTTCCGGTAGAGGTTGCTGCGGGCCAGGCCTGCCAGCCGGGCGGCCTCGGTCAGGTTCCCGCCGCAGCGCTCGAGCAGTCGTGCGAAGTAGATCCGGTCGAACCCCTGGCGCGCCTCGCGCCAGCTTCCCTCGATCCCCAGCAGCATCCC
>CAYZDB010000214.1:0-5481 GCA_964476985.1 uncultured Acidobacteriota bacterium
CTGCCGGTGCTACCCTGAACAAGTGGCGAAACGCGGGCAATTCCCCTTATCCGCATGCGAAGGATGGACCCCGCCCAACCGACAAGGACGGAGTGGCCACGGTGGGCCCCATCCGGGTCCATCGAGACCAGCAGGTCATCGTCACGGCCGGGTGCACGACGCATGTCTGTCTGACGCTCAAACTCGATCCCCTGGGCGTCCGCGATGGGCTGAACTACTTCCTGTACCACACGATCACGCACGAGGAACTGAAGGAGAAGACAAAGGACGGTGCGCAGGAACAGTGCGACCGCGATGCCCTCAAGTGGTTGGGCAATAGGTAGCAGCGGATCGGGTCAACTCAGGAGACCCCATGTCCACACCGGTGAAGCAGCACCATCGCAGGCTGATTCGGCTCGGCGGGCTATGCCTCCTCCTCCTCGCTTCGACCGCGCCCACCATACGGGCTCAGGCGGAGTCGGCACCCCCTGCGGGGATGCCAGGGAAGGCGGTCGAGCCACCGCAGGGCACTCAGGCGGGGACGGCCGACCCCCGGCAGGGCAAGGACCGGTCCCGCCGGCTCTTCGATCTGATGTTCGCGAGCAGCGATACCCCCTCGTTCCCCGGCGGGAGCGAAGACCACCTGACGGCCCTGGCGCGCTCGACCGCGACTCTGTCCAGCGACCCGGAGTCCGGCAGACGCCGTGTGAACCAGCTGTCGTCCGTCTGCAGGCCCCTGATGACGCTGCTCCAGCGCTACTCGCCCAGGACCGATCGTTTCGCCGGGAAGGAGGCGAAGCGCGAGCTGCGTCAGCGCGTCCTGATCTGCGACCTGACGAGCAGCATGGAGTTCGCCGATCGCGCGGGCGCGACGCGTGTGGGCGACTACGCCATCGTCCGGGAGGAGCCGCACAGCAGCTTCTCCGGGATCAAGGTGAAGGGAACCGATCTCGACATCCTGCGCGTCAGCCTGCTGGCCGACCGCCTCCTCTTGAAGGAGGATCTCCGACCCGGCTACGTCTTCGTCCCGCAGCTCCTCTACGACGTCGGCGGGTTCCTGTGGGCCAATGCCGACTACTTCCTGAACCCCGACCCGGATGCCGGGATCGAGCTGGCCGAGGAGAAGGACGTCGAACAGGCCGGCCGCGAGATCATGATCACGATCACGGAACTCATGCGCCAGCGGGCCGAGGAGCCGAACGGCCACGCACGCGTGGAGAAGGTGCTCTGGGACAACCGGGAGAACTTCGAGAAGCTGGCGAAGGAGGATTGAGGCGGCCGCCCGGGTCGCGGGACTGACCCGCCTTACTTCCCGATCGTCGCCAGCAGCGCTTCCGCTTCCTTGTTGTGGGGCGACTGCCGCAGCGCGCGGCGCACCTGACGCTCGGCGGCGTCGTAGTCCCCCAGCGCCAGGTAGGCCCGCGCCAGGCCGATCCGGGCCTGGACGAACTCGCGGTCCAGGTCGAGTGCGCGGCGGAAGGACTCGATCGCCCGCCGCGGATCGTTGGGCAACTCGGCCAGCCCGCGGCGGTAGTCCGGCACCGGGTCGCGCGCCCGCAGCTCGGCCCGCTTCGCGATCAGGCGGGCCGCTTCCTCGTCGTTACCCTGGGACTGGCGCACGCGGGCCAGGTTCCCGTAGGGCGCGGCGTAGTCCGGATCGAGGTCGATCGCGCGCCGGAAGGTGTTCGCGGCCAGCTCGGTCCGCCCCTGGCGCTCGTAGGCGACTCCCAGGTTGTTGGCCGCCCAGGCCGACTCCGGGTCGAGCAGCGCGGCGGTCTCGAAGTGCTCGGTCGCGGCGACCAGGTTCTCCTTGCGCAGCTCCTGGTAGCCCAGCGTGTTGTAGAAGCGGGCCATCGCCTCCAGGTCGGTCAGCACGCGGTAGCGCGAGATCCCCGGCCCGACGCGGTCGAAGTCGTAGACCATCGTCTCCGAGCCGGTCCCGTAGCCGGCGCAGATGTGCCGGTACTCGACGGTCAGCTCCCCTTCCGTACCGAAGTCCCCCTTCTGCAGCGCCTCGACGTAGTAGGCGCTGATCCCGAGCGAGCGCGCGAAGCCGATGAAGAGGTTGGTCAGCGAGAGGCAGTCGCCGCGCCGCTCGGCGAACGCGCCTTCCGCGGAGTAGGTGCGGTCGCGGTCGTACTCCAGCCCCAGCTCGGCCGGGTCGGTCAGCACGAGCGAGATCTGGTCGAGCTTGCCCCAGACCCGGGTCTGGCCGAGGGTCTCGTCGCGCGCCATCTGCTGCAGCGAGCGGCCGATCTCGAACGGGACGATGACGTGCTCGGCGCGCTTCGGGCCCAGGCGCTCGCGCAGCTCGCGCCGCAACTCGTCGGCGGAGTACACGACCTTCTCCGGCTGCGTCGAGGCGCAACCGGGGAGGAGCGCCAGCCCCAGCAGCAGGGATGCGCCCAGCAGCACGGCCTGTCCGGCCGGCCCGGTAGCGCGAGCAACCCGCATCGCCGCCCTCCAGGTTGAAGCTACCGCCACCCGGGTCGCAGGCCAAGGCCGCCCGGGGGGGCGTCCCGACCGCTGGCGCGGTGCCGGCCCCGCAGCCCCGCACCCTCCGCCGCGCCGCGGTTATCCTGCCGGCAGGAGGAATCCCCGATGATCCGCCCCGGCAAGATCCTGCTCCTGCTCGGCGCGATCGCCGCCCTCGTGGCGGCGGGCGCCCTGGTCGTCGCGCTGGCGGTCTGGATCGGCAAGCCCGGCGTCCCCGGGCAGACGGTCCTCGAGATCGACTTCGAGCGCGGCATCGTGGCCCAGCTCCCGGACGACCCGGTGACGAAGATCGCTTCCTCCGGCTCGCTCCCGCTGCGCGACGTGATCGAGGCGATCCAGCGGGCCGAGGAGGACAAGCGCGTCGTCGGCCTGTTCGCGCGGATCGGCGCGGGCGACTACGGCATGGCGACGACGCAGGAGCTGCGCGACGCGATCCTGGCGTTCCGCAAGGCCGGAAAGCCGGCGGTCGCGTTCGCCGAGACCTTCGGCGAGTTCGGCCCCGGCAACCGCGGCTACTACCTGGCCACCGCCTTCGACGAGGTCTGGCTCCAGCCCTCGGGCGACATCGGGCTGATCGGGATCGAGATGTGGAGCCCGTTCCTGAAGGGGACGCTCGACAAGCTGGGGGTCGTCCCCCGGATGGACCACCGCTACGAGTACAAGAACGCGATGAACAGCTTCACCGAGAGCGCGATGACGCCCCCGCACCGCGAGGCGATGCAGGCGATCGCCGACGGCTGGTTCGAGCAGCTCGTGGCCGGGATCGCGGCGGGACGCAAGCTGCCCGAGGCGGAGGTCCGCGCGCTGATCCACCGCGGCCCGTTCCTGGGCGACGAGGCGGTCAAGGCGCGGCTGGTCGACGGTCTCGGGTACCGCGACGAGGTGGTCGAGAAGTTCAAGGCGAAGCTGACCGGGAAGCCGTCGCTGGTCTGGCTGCCGGCCTACCTCGAGGCGGCGGGGCGGCCCCATGATCGCGGCAAGAAGATCGCGCTGATCTACGGCGTCGGCGGCGTGACGCGCGGGCGGAGCGCATTCGATCCGCTGATGCAGGACCAGACGATGGGCTCGGACACGGTGACCGCGGCTTTCCGCGCGGCCGTCGCCGACGAGAAGGTCAAGGCGATCCTGTTCCGCGTCGACAGCCCGGGCGGCTCGTACGTGGCATCGGACGCGATCTGGCGCGAGGTCGTGCTGGCCCGCAAGGCCGGCAAGCCGGTGATCGTCTCGATGGGGGACGTCGCCGGATCCGGCGGTTACTTCGTCGCGATGGCGGCCGACAAGATCGTCGCCCAGCCGGGCACGATCACCGGATCGATCGGCGTGCTGGGCGGGAAGATGCTGACCTCGGCGCTGTGGGAGAAGGGCGGTGTGAGCTGGGACTCGGTCCGCCAGGGAGACCGCGCCGGGATGTTCTCGTCGGGCCAGGACTTCTCCCCCGAGGAGTGGCAGCGCTTCCAGGCCTGGCTCGACCGGGTCTACATCGACTTCACCGGCAAGGTCGCCGAGGGGCGCAAGCTGCCGCTCGAGAAGGTGCAGGAGATCGCCAAGGGCCGGATCTGGACCGGCGCCGACGCCAAGCGGATCGGCCTGGTCGACGAGCTCGGCGGGGTCCGCGAGGCGCTGGCGCTGGCGCGGCGCGCCGCCGGGCTGACGCCGGACGAGGCGATCGAGCTGGCCGAGTTCCCGCCGCCGCGCGGGATGTTCGGCGCGATCTTCGGCGGCGAGGACCGCAGCAGCGAGCCGGCGGTGCGGATCGAGCTGCGCGCGCTCGAGACGCTGCGCGCGCTCGAGCGCGTGGCGGCGCAGGTCGCGGCGGCGGACGGCGAGACGGCGCTGCGGATGGCGGTCGTGCCGGAGGGGCGCTAGCCAGGCTGTGAGGCTCCGCTTCGGCCGGTAGCGCTCCGCGCGCGAGAGAGCGCTCGGTTCGGGGCGGGGCGCGCGGGGCGCGTCCCGTCGACGCGGATCGCTCGTGGGTCACTCGTGGAGGTTCGGCTGCAACGCCGGGGCTGGCCGGGGCTGGCCGTCCGCTCGGGCGGTACGTCCCGGCCGGGCACTCGACGAACGGCACGAGAGTGCCGGCGAACCCGAGCGTGACGGAAGCGCCCGGCCTGCGGTCCTCTGCGCGGCTTCGCTCCTAGCCCTTCCGGGTGGTCCGGCTCAGGACTCGTCGTCCTCCGCCCAGGGGCTGGTGGGGGGCGCGTCGGGATCCTCGGCCAGGAAGAACTCCTCGGCGCAGCGCTTGCTGCAGAACGGCTTGCCGCCGCGGCGGTAGGAGTGCTCGCCGCAGAAGCGGCTGTGGCACATCGCGCAGATCTGGAGCCGGGCCTCGCCCGGCCCCTTGCCGCAGGTCCTGCACTTCACCTCGCCCGCCATCGCGCCTCCTGCGCTACTCCCTGGTGAAAATATAGGGCCCATTTTCGGCGCCCCAGACCTGCTTGCCGTCGGCGTCGAAGCCGCGGTCCCAGCTCTCCAGCTTCGAGAGGTCGAGGCTGACCTCGGAGGTGGCGTAGGACGCGCCGCGCAGGTCGCTGCCGCATTCCTTGCCGGTCGTCGACCCCGTCCAGACCGGCCCGGACTTCTTCAGCACGACCGCGCAGCCCGAGCGGAGCGCCAGCGCGTCCGGCGCCAGCCCGGCGAGCTTGCCCGGGTCGACGGCCGCGCCCGCGAACCGCAGCGCCGGGTCGGGGAGCGTGTAGACCCGGCTCTCGATCGTCTCGGGACCGGTGCGAACGAGCTGGTAGACCCGCTGGCGGTAGGGCTTTTCGAGCGAGGTCGCGGCCGCCTGCTCGACGTAGAGCCACGGTCCGTCGGCGCGGTCCTTCCAGATCGGGACCATCACGAGGCGGATGTCGCGGTAGTTCTGCGGATCGGCCGCCGCCTGCGCGGCGCTGCTGTAGGAGCCGGACATCAGCGCGGCCAACTCGGCGAGCACGGGGTCGGGAGCGGCCGCTGGCGGGGGCGGGGGCGAGGGCGATGCAGCGGGGGATGTGGGCGGCGCGGCCGGGT
>CAYZDB010000215.1:0-5443 GCA_964476985.1 uncultured Acidobacteriota bacterium
TCCACCACATCGAGCTGGTGAAGGCGGAACTGGCGAAGCTTCCGCCGGGCGAGGAGCCCAACCCAGACGACTTCGTCGACGAGCCCACCGCCCAGTAGGGGCCGGCCTCCGTGCCGGCCCGAACGCCCGCCCCGTCCCCGCGGCGCAGGGGTGCGGGCGATGATGCGCCGGGCCGCGGCGGACGCCGCCGCGTCGTCTGGCCCGAGGCCGCGCGTCCAGCCGCAGCGGGCTAGGCCAGCGCGTGGAAGACGCGCTGGACGTCGTCGTCCTGCTCCAGCTTGTCGATCAGCTCGAGTACCTCGTGGGCCGCGGCCTCGGGCAGCTCGACCGGGTTCAACGCGATGTACGCCGACTCCGCCGACTTGACCGCGATCCCGCGCTCCTCGAGCGCCCGCTGCAGCGTGCCGAGGTCGCCCAGCGCGCAGCGGATGACCAGCTGTGGCTCGCCCTTCTCGCCGGTGCTCTCGCCCATCTCGTCGAGGCCGTGGTCGATCAGGTCGAGCTCCAGCTCGTCCTGCACGATCCCGGCCGGGTCGAGCCGGAAGACGCCCATCCGCCGGAACAGGAACGCGACGCTGCCCGTGTTGCTGAGCGTGCCGCCCCCCTTGTCGAAGATCACGCGCAGGTTGGCGACGGTCCGGTTGGGGTTGTCGGTCGCGGCCTCGACGATGACCGCCACGCCGTTCGGGCCGAACCCCTCGTACAGGACTTCCTGGTAGTCGGTCGCGTCGCGCCCCTGGGCCCGCTTGATCGCCGACTCGACCTTGTCCTTGGGCATGTTGACGGCGCGGGCGTTCTGGATGATCCGGCGCAGCTGCGGATTGGAGTTGGGGTCGGGCCCCGCGGCCTTCACGGCGAGCGTGATGTCCTTGGCGATCCGGGTGAACTGCTTCGCCATCCGGTCCCAGCGGGCGAACATGACGTGCTTGCGGGTTTCGAAGATGCGTCCCATGGCGGTCTCGAAGAGGAGGGAAGAGGGGGAAACGACCGGAGATGATGACGCGCGGGGCGGCCCGGCGCCAGCCCGCTCCGAGCCCCCCGTAACACCCGCCCCGGGCTACGACTTCCCGGGCTCCGTGACGCGGACGGCGTTCTCGACGAGCGTCACCGGGAACTCGACCAGGGGCTTGGTCGTGGGACCGGCGACGACCTGGCCGTTGATGTCGAACCACGCCCCCTGGCAGGGGCACTTGTACTGCTGGATGTCTTCCTGCCAGGCGACGACGCACCCCTGGTGCGTGCAGAGCAGCGAGCGCGCGACGATCGTCTCGCCGGTGCGGCGCAGTTCGACCGGGGTGGTGCCGACCTTCACGACGAGGCGCTTGCCTTCCGGCAGGTCCGCGAGCGGCACGGTGACCGCCTGCGGGCCGGGAGGCTCCGAGCCGCCGCAGCCCGCGAGCAGGGAGATCTCGAGCACGAGGATCCCCGCGGCCCCGGCGGCGAGCAGCCGCAGCGCGAGGCGGCGGTCGGGGCGGGGCGGCAGGCCCGCGGCATGGCAGGGGAGAGAGGATTCGCTCACGCGTCGCTCCTTCGCGCTCCGGGGGACCGCCCATGATACGGGATCGGCCTGGGAACGCGCGCCACGGGGCTGCCCCGCCGGAACGCGGAAAGCGGATCGATCATGGGCCAGCTGGAAAACCTCTTCGCCGACCACCGCGCGCGTGGGCCCGGGGGCAGGCGCTTTCCCTTCACGGGTGGATCTACCGGCTCGAGGATGGGCTCCTGAACGACCTCGGCATGAACGTGAAGGGTACGAACGACCTGAACGAGCACCACGACGTCGCGGTGGCAAGAGCGCTCCGTCCGCGGGAGACGCCGCTGCAGCCCGGCCCGGGACCTTGATCGCGCCCGGAGCGGGCGGGAGAATGCCGCCCGTCGACGGAATGGGACGGCGTAGACCCGATCGAGGTACATTCCGGCGAGGAAAGTCGGCATGAAGCAGCGCGTACGCATCGCGCTGGCCGCGGCGGCGGCGTGTCTCGTCCCGTGTGCCGGCGCCGCGCTCCCGGCGCACGACGGGAGCGGACGCGCCGCCGACCGGCTGGTCGTCAAGTTCGTCGACGAGGCGCGCATCCGGGTCCGCGGCGCCGTGCTGGTCTCGTTCGGTGGCGCGGACCTCGCGCCGGTCGACGCGGTGCTGCGCCGCTTCGGGAGCCCGCTGCCGCTGCGCCCGTTCTTCCGGGACGAGCTGGCGGTCGACGCCACGCGCGCCGCGGCCGAGGCGGCCGCGGGCCGGCGCCTGCCCGATCTCAACGGCTACGTCGAGTTCGCCGTCGACCCGGACCTTCGAGAGCCGCTCGCCGGCGCGCTGCGCGGCCTGGCCCTGGTCGAGACGGTCTACCGCCCCGCGCAGCCGCCGCCCCCGCCGACCGACATCCCGCCCCCGACACCCAACGGCGAGCCCGACCTCTTCTACCTCGACCCGGCACCGATCGGCATCGACGCCGAGTACGCCTGGACGCGTCCCGGCGGCGCCGGACTCCACGTCGTCGTCACCGACATCGAGTACAGCTGGCGTACCGGTCACGAGGACCTGGACAGCGCGGTCGGCGCCGCGCGCTGCGGAACGCCCGGCACGGACTACATCGAGCACGGGACCGCGGTGATGGGAGAGCTGTTCGCGGGGCGCAACGGCTACGGGACGACCGGGATCGTCTACCAGGCGACGCCGCGGTTCGCGACCGACCTGCCGAACGGCGGATCCTACAGCGTGGCCGCGGCGATCGACTGCGCCACCGATTTCATGGCCGCCGGCGACGTGATGCTGGTCGAGGCCCAGACCTACGGCCCGCGGGACCACGACGGCGACGGCACCTACGACTTCGTCCCGGTGGAGTGGGACCAGGCGGAGTACGACGCGATCAAGATCGCGACCGCCTCGGGGATCGTCGTGGTGGAGCCCGCGGGGAACGGCGGCGAGGACCTCGACAACGCCGTCTTCGGCGGCAAGTTCAATCGCGCGACCCGCGACTCGGGCGCGATCATCGTCGGGGCCGGCGCACCGCCCGACTACGGGATCCCCGACCGCTCGCGGCTGGACTTCTCCACCTACGGCTCGCGCGTCGACATCCAGGGCTGGGGCGACGACGTCGGCTCGACCGGGTACGGGGACTACTTCAACGGCGGCGGCGATCCCAACCAGTACTACACGTCGCTCTTCAGCGGGACGAGCGCGGCCAGCCCGATGGGCGCGGGGGCCGCCGCGGCGATCGAGGGGGTGCAGAAGGCCTGCGGCGGCCGGCCACTGACTCCGGCGGCGGTGCGCGACCTGCTCGTGCAGACCGGCACCGCGGAGGTGACGGGGCCGTATCCGGGGCACATCGGCCCGAGGCCCAACCTGCGGGCCGCGCTGGCGCGCGTCGACAGCGACAACGACGGCGACGGCTACGCCGAGTGCAAGGGGGACTGTGACGACGCGCGGGCCGGCACTTTTCCGGACGCCCCCGAGACCAACGACGGGCTCGACAACCAGTGCCCTGGCAACGCCGGGTACGGCGTGATCGACGAGACCTCGGGCGATTCGGGGTTCCACAACAAGAGCGACCGGACGGAGTACTCCTGGACCGCCCAGTCCGGCGCGACGAAGTACCAGGTGGTGCGCTCCGAGAGCCCGCGCTTCCTCTCGGGCTGCACCAAGTGGGACGTGACCGCGACGAAGATCAACGACGCGGTCAAGCCCGCGGCCGGGAAGGTCTTCTTCTACCTGAACCGGCCGACCCTGCCGCGCGTCGGGAGCTGGGGGCAGAACTCGGCGGGGCAGGAACGGACGGGGATCTGTCCCTGAGCCCGGCGGCGCCGGCCTGGCGGGCTGGTTTACAATCCCGTTTCCCCCCCGCCAGGAGCGGCACCATGCCCGAGTTCGCCTACGCCAGCCCCTTCCCGCTCGGTCCGGACGACACGAAGTACCGCCACCTCACCTCCGAGCACGTCTCCGTCGCCCAGTTCGAGGGAAAGGAGATCCTCAAGGTCGCGCCGGAGGCGCTCACGACGATCGCGCGCGAAGCGTTCCGGGACGTGTCGTTCCTCTACCGCGCCGCGCACCTGGAAAAAGTGGCCGCGATCCTCGCCGATCCCGAGTCCTCGCCCAACGACCGCGGCGTCGCGCTGACTCTGCTCAAGAACGCCGAAGTCGCGGCGCGGATGCAGCTCCCGATGTGCCAGGACACCGGCACCGCGACGATCGTCGCCAAGAAGGGGCAGCGCGTCTTCACCGGCGTGAGCGACGAGGAGTGGCTGGCCCGCGGCGTCTTCGAGACCTACACGAAGGAGAACCTCCGCTACTCGCAGACCGTGGCCCTGTCGATGTACGAGGAGAAGAACTCCGGCAGCAACCTCCCCGCGCAGATCGACATCTATGCGACGGAAGGGGACCGCTACAGCTTCCTCTTCGTCGCCAAGGGGGGCGGGTCGGCCAACAAGTCGATGCTGTTCCAGGAGACCAAGGCGCTGCTGAATCCCGCGAGCCTCGAGAAGTTCCTGGTGGAGAAGCTGCGCTCGCTGGGGACCGCGGCCTGCCCGCCGTACCACCTGGCGATCGTGATCGGCGGGACCTCGGCCGAGGCGACGCTCAAGACGGTCAAGCTGGCCAGCGCCGGCTACCTGGACCACCTGCCGACCACGGGCGACGCGAGCGGCCGCGCCTTCCGCGACCCCGAGCTGGAGGCGAAGGTGGTCGAGCTGGCCGCGAAGACCGGGATCGGCGCGCAGTTCGGCGGCAAGTGGTTCGCGCTCGACGCGCGCGTCGTGCGGCTGCCGCGCCACGGGGCCTCGTGCCCGGTCGGGATCGGCGTCTCGTGCTCCGCGGACCGCAACGTGAAGGCGTACATCGACCGCAGCGGCCTGTGGCTGGAGGAGCTGGAGCGCGACCCGGCGCGCTTCCTGCCCGAGAAGTACCGCGGCGCCGTCAAGCACAAGCACGGCGTCCCGGTCGACCTCAACCGCCCGATGGCCGAGATCCGCGCCGAGCTGTCGAAGCACCCGGTCTCGACGCCGCTGCTCCTGACCGGCACGATCGTCGTGGCCCGCGACATCGCGCACGCGAAGATCAAGGAGCGGATCGACCGCGGCGAGGGGATGCCGCAGTACCTGAAGGACCACCCGGTCTACTACGCCGGGCCCGCCAAGACGCCGCCGGGGATGGCGTCCGGCTCGTTCGGGCCGACGACCGCGGGACGGATGGACAGCTACGTCGACCTGTTCCAGTCGCTGGGCGGCTCCCTGGTGATGATCGCCAAGGGGAACCGCAGCAAGGCGGTGACCGAGGCGTGCCAGAAGCACGGCGGCTTCTACCTCGGCTCGATCGGGGGTCCGGCGGCGATCCTGGCGCAGGACAACATCCGGAAGGTCGAACTGCTCGAGTACCCGGAGCTGGGGATGGAAGCGATCTACCGGATCGAGGTCGAGGACTTCCCGGCCTTCATCCTGGTGGACGACAAGGGGAACG
>CAYZDB010000216.1:0-5428 GCA_964476985.1 uncultured Acidobacteriota bacterium
GGATCCAGACCCGGTTCGGCCGTGGTGTGCTCAGCCATCGCGATCCTCCGTGTTCGGGCGGCGCACTAGCGCCCCCAGTCGCGCGGCAGCCGGAAGTCGATCCCGACGGTCCGCAGCTGCACCTTGCAGATCAGCGGCAGGTTGCGCTTGAACTGGGTCGCCGTCATCAGCCGCAGCACGCGGTCGACCGCGGCCTGCGGAACGCCCAGCTCCTCGGCCGCGCGCTCGGGCCGGCCGCGCTGGTCGACGAGGTACCAGAGGATCCGGTCGGCGTCGGCGTAGGTCAGGCCCAGCTCCTGCTCGTCGGTCTGGCCCGGCCAGAGGTCGGCCGAGGGCGCCTTCTCGAGGATCGCCCGGGGGACCCCGAGGTACGCGCCGAGGGCGCGGACCTGGGCCTTGTAGAGGTCGCCGACCGGGTTGAGGTCGTAGGCGCCGTCGCCCCAGCGGGTCGAGTAGCCCAGCAGCAGTTCCGTCTTGTTCGAGGTCCCGACGACCAGCGCGCGGTCGCGCAGTGCGCGGTCGTAGAGCAGCGCCATCCGCTCGCGCGCCATCCGGTTGCCCATCCGGAGCGGGTCGTCGCAGCCGGCGGCGGCGGCGAAGGCGTCGACCATCGGCGAGATGTCGATCTCCTCGGCGGGCGTCCCCGCGACGCCGATCACCGCGCGCGCGTCGCGCACGCTGTCGGGCGAGGAGGTCCGGTAGGGGAGGACCAGCGCCAGCACGTTCTCCGGCGCGAGCGCCCGCGCGGCGAGCAGCAGCACCACCGCCGAGTCGAGCCCGCCCGAGACGCCGACCACCGCCCGCGCGAACCCCGCCTTGCCGATCTCCTCGCGCAGGAATCCCGCCAGCAGCTTCTCGAGGTCGGGCAGCTCGAGCGGGGAGGTGACCTCGACCCGCCCACTCACCGGCCGTCCTCCTCGTCCGTCTCGAGCCCCTCGCCGCGCGCGATCCGCCGCAGCTCGCGGGCCAGCAGGCCCGGCCGCTCGTCGCGCACCAGCGGGTAGGCCGCGCGGGCTGCCCGCGTCCGGTCGGGATCGACCGTCGCGATCACCAGGGCTTCTTCCAGCAGCGGGGCTTCGGCCAGCGTCTCGCCCATCGCGCCGATCGCGAAGCTGCCGCCGCCGAAGGCCAGCCCCTCCTCGTAGCCGCTGCGGTTGACGTAGACCATCGGCACGGTGTGAAAGCGCGCCAGGACCTCGGCCAGCTGCCGCCCCGAGAGGTGCGAGGGGTCGGCCGAGCCGACCCCCTGGCCGCGCAGCGGGCTGGCCGCGATCCCGACCACCAGCACCGCGCCGTCGAGCGCCAGCACGGTGGTCGCGGTCGGGTGCCAGAGGTCCTCGCAGACCAGGATCCCGGTCCGCCCGAAGCGGGTGTCGAAGGCCGCCAGCCGGCGGCCGCGGGCGAAATCCATCGCCTCGTCGAACATCCCGTAGGTGGGGAGGTAGACCTTCCGATGGACGTGGACCAGCCGGCCGTCCTCGAACCACGCGGCCGCGTTGTAGAAGCGGTGATCGGCCGACTCCTCGACCAGCCCGACGACGAAGGGGAGCCGCTCGGACAGGGCCGCGAGCCGGTCGCGCACGGGCCCCGCGCGGTCGAGCCGAAGCGCCACCTGCGGCACGAGGTCGCGCAGCCGGTAGCCGGTCAGCGCCAGCTCGGGGAAGACCGCGAGGTCGGCGCCGGCGTCGAGGGCTGCGGCCACCGTCCGCTCGATCCCGGCCAGGTTGGCCTCGACGTCCGCGAGTCGCGGGTCGGTCTGGGCCAGGGCGATCCGCACGCGCGATCCTCCGGGGGCCGGATGGTAGCACCGGGCCCGGCCCGCGGCGCGCGCCGGCGGAAGCGCAGGTTGATGCCCGGGCGACGGACTCGTTATTCTTCCGGGACTCACGGAGGAGAGCGATGCCGGCGGAGCGTCATCCGGCGGCCGCCGGGGCCTTTCGCCCGACGGGCCGCAGCGGCCTCCTCCTCGCCTGCGTCCTGTCGGCGGCCCTCGGCGCGATCCTCCCGGCCGTTCCCCAGGAAACCCGGATGGAGAAGCCGGAGCTCCAGCTGGCGATCCCCGAGTCGGCCCGGGTCCAGGCCGGCCAGGTCACCCGCCTCGAGAACGAGCTGCGCCTTTCCGGCTACGCCGACATCCAGGCCGGCGACAGTTCGATCCAGGCCGACGAGATGGTCTACACGCTCGCCACCGGCGAGGTCGTGGCGACGGGGAACGTCGTGCTGACCTTCCCGGGGGCGTCCCTCTCCGGCACGCGCCTGGTCTACAACATCAAGACCCAGATGGGACAGGTCGAGGACGCGGTCGGCTACCTCGAGCAGGACAACGCGGTCGTCCGGGCCGCGACGATCGAGCGGATCGGGCCGCAGGACCTGCGCGTCACCGACGCCGTCTTCACGACCTGCACGCAGCCCACCCCCTACTGGTCGTTCCGGGTCCGGCGCGCCACGCTGACGCTCGGGCAGTACGCGCACCTGCGCGACGCGGCGTTCAAGGTCGGGAAGGTCCCGATCTTCTACACGCCGTACCTGGTCTGGCCGATCAAGACCGACCGCGCGACCGGGCTGCTGTTCCCGTCGTTCAGCACCTCGACCACGCTCGGGCGCACGGTCTCGCTGCCGCTCTTCTGGGCCCTCGCCGACAACGCCGACCTGACGCTGCTCTTCAACTGGCACAGCGAGGTCGGTCCCGGGCTGGGCGCGGAGCTGAACTGGCTCCCGACCTGGCGCGGGCGGGCCCGCGGGATCGGCAACTACATCCGCGACACGGGGCGGAACGAGAACCGCTACATCGGGGAGTGGCACCAGGTCCAGCCGCTCGGCGACACCTGGAAGCTGCGGCTGCAGCTCGAGGCGCTCTCGGACTTCGACTACCTGACCGATTACGTCGTCGACCTGAACCGCTCGTCCAACCCGCAGGTCTCGTCCTGGGTCGACCTGACGCGGCAGTGGTCCTGGTACTCGCTGGCGGTGCGGGCCAACCGGCTGAAGCAGTACTTCCCGATCACCAACATCCTGACGGACGAGACCCTGATCGCGCGCGAGACGATCAACGAGTCGCGGCCCGAGATCGAGCTCCGGAGCGCCAGCCACCGGATCGGGCGCTCGCCCGTCTTCGTGCTGTTCGAGGGCTCGGTCAGCAGCTTCCGGCGCGCGATCCTGGGGCCGCCGGACGGGGCGTTCGGGGAGCGGGACGAGGACGCCCTGGTCACGCTGGCCGACGTCACCTGGCAGCGGATCGACGCCTTCCCGCAGTTCCAGATGCCGCTGCTCCGCGTCCCCTGGGCCGACCTGACGGTCAACGCCGGCTGGCGCTGGACCTACTACACGTCCCAGCAGCAGGGGACGGTCGGGCTGGACCTGGACGGGGACGGGACGCCGGGCGAGGCGGGAGAGCCGGTCGTCCCCAACTACGTCGGGGAGTCGCTGACGCGCAACCTCTGGAACGCCGGGATCGGCTTCATCGGGCCGCGCTTCCAGCGCGTCTGGGAGACCCCGCGCTGGGGCTTCTCGCCCAAGCTGAAGAACGTGATCGAGCCGTTCGTCCGCTACGACTGGCGCCCCGACTCCGGGGTCGACCCCGCCAACATCATCCTCTACGACATCGAGGTCGACACCGTCCCGGGACAGTTGTCGCTCCTCAGCTACGGCGTGCGGACGCGCTTCTACGCGCTGCGCGGGCCCGACACCGGGCGCACCTTCGGGATCCCCTCGACCGAGCGGCTCTCCCTGACCGGTCTCGAGGAGCAGGCCGAGCGCGAGGCCCGCCGCGCGATCGAGGAGTCGGGGCGGCCCGGCGTGGCGGGGCCGCTCGAGGTCGAGGAGAACCTGACGCCGACCGAGATCGGCAGCCTGCAGATCGCGCAGCAGTACTCGCTCGACCCGGAGCAGCAGCTGAGCAAGCTCTGGGCCGTGGTCCTCGACGACGTCACCGGCCTTCCCACCCAGCAGATCACCGGCTCGCGGCAGTACTCCCCGATCGTGATCACCGGCCGCTTCAACCCGACCTACCAGCAGGCGGTCGACCTCTCGTACACCTACGACATCGCCAACGACAAGCTGACCGAGACCAGCCTCTCCGCGATGATGGGGTTCCGCGGCGGGTACTTCCGCGGCTCCTGGTACAAGCGCGACCCGGTCCGTCCGCTCGACGCCCCGTCCGACTTCCTGCGCACCCAGTTCGGGATCGCGCGGGTCGTGCGCGGCCTGTCGCTCGAGGCGGCCTGGGACTACAACCTCGAGACCTCGAACCTGGACCACTACTTCTACCAGGTGCGCTGGACCACGCAGTGCTGCTCGATCCAGCTCGGCTACGACGTCAAGGGCTTCGTGGGGGACAGCCGCCGGAACCTGCTGCTGACCGTGAACCTCTCGGGGATCGGCAAGCTGTTCGACCTCGAGCAGGACATCGGGAACTGACGGGCCCGGACGCCCGCCCCATCCGGGCTAGAATCCGCCGATGACCCCGCCCGACCCCAGCCTCGCGATCCGGCCGATGATCATCGGCGCCGACGGCCTCGTGGGGGGCGCCCTGGCCGCGCTGCTCGAGCCGCGCTTCCCGCACACCGTCTCCGCCACCCGGACGGAAATGGACATCGCCGACCGCTGGGCGACGGAGCTGGACATCGAGCGCCTCGACCCGACGGTGGTGATCAACACCGCGGCGATCTCCAACGTCGACGAGGCCGAGCAGGACCCCGAGACGGCCGGGGAGGTCAACGCCGAGGGGGCGGCGAACCTGGCGGCGATCTGCCGCCGCGGGCGGCGGCGGCTGATCCACCTCTCGACCGACTACGTCTTCGACGGCCTGGCCGGGCGGGAATACGAGGAAGCCGACCTCACCGCGCCGGTCAACGAGTACGGCCGCAGCAAGCTGCGCGGCGAGGAGGCGATCCTGGCCGGCCTGGCCGACGCCGTCGTGCTGCGGATCTCGTTCGTCTTCGGTCCGGGGCGCGAGACCTTCTTCGACAAGATCGCGCGCCAGGCGGTCTCGGGCGGCGGGCCGATCCGCGCGATCGACGGCTGGGTCACCAAGCCGACCTACAACCGCGACATCGCGCGCGCGGTCCTGGCGCTGATCGAGGACCCTGGCGCCAGCGGCCTGTTCCACTTCGCCAACGCCGGCGCCGTCTCGCGCTTCGCCTTCGCCCGCGAGGTGGTCCGGCTGGCCGGCGGCGACCCGGCGCGGGTCGAGCCGGTCGCGCCGGAGTCGCTCGACCTGCCGGCGGCCCGCCCGGCCGCGACGCCGCTGGCGACCGGCCTGTTCGCGGCCCGCTTCGGCTGGGCTCCGCGGCCGTGGACCGACGCCGCGCGCGAGTACCTGGCGGAGTACCCGCCAGAGGCCGCGCCGTGAAGGTCCTGCTGACCGGCGGCACCGGGTTCCTCGGGGGGCGGGTCGCGCAGACGCTGGCCGCCGCGGGGCACCAGGTCG
>CAYZDB010000217.1:0-5384 GCA_964476985.1 uncultured Acidobacteriota bacterium
CGATCAGCGCATTGACCGGGTCGTTGGTGAGCAGGCGGATCGTCGCGGCGTAGTCGCCGCCCAGCAATCCGGTGGAGTCGAACTGCACGTCGAGCGTCGTCCCGCCGCCCGCGGCGACGGTGCCCGCGGTCGGCGTCACGCGCAGCCAGCTGGCCGGCGGCAGGAACTCGACCGCCATGTTGTTGTGGACGTAGGCGGCGTTGTAGACCACGGTCAGGCCGTCGTTCTTATCGGCGTTCTGGATCCCGATCGTGGCCTCGTTCAGCCGGGTACCCTGCATGTCCAGGTACTGGTAAACGATCTTGCCGCTCGGGTAGAGGATGATCTGGTAGGTGTACGGGCCGCCCGAGGAGTAGCGCGGGACGGCGACGTACGAGACGATCAGCCGGCTGCCGTCGTTGTAGTAGTAGGCGTCGCCCGCGGTGCGGAAGTCCTGGTCGTCGTTCCAGACGGCGAGCAGGTTCTCCGGCGCCGAGGTGCTGGGCAGCAGGTAGTTGGTCAGGCCCGTGGCCGTCGAGGTGAACGACAGGAACCCGTTGGTGCTGACGCGGAAGGTGTTGAACGCCTGCCCGTAGAACGGGAAGTCGAAGCCGATCGGGAACGTCCCGAGATTCTGGTCGTCGGCGTTGAACGGGATCGGCGTGCCGATCGAGGTGATGTCGACCCAGCTGAAGACCGGGCCGGCCGGGGCGTCCGAGTCGCGCCAGCGGTAGCCGTAGACGTCCGGCCCGCCCGACCCGAGCACGCCGGGCCGGTCGTCCGGCTCGTCCTTCTTGAGCTCGGGGCTCGAGTCGACCGTGACGACCGCCCCGCTGACGAGCTGGATGTCGGTGGTGAACGTCAGGTCGGAACCGCCCGTGTTCGAGAGCTGCAGCGGACGGACGACCGACTGGCCGCTATCCATCGACTCGGCGAAGTGGTCGGGGTTCCAGACGGCGACCGGCGGCAGGATCGCGTTGCCGGTCACCGGCAGGATCGCGTCCGGCGTCACCGGATCGTTCGACAGGACGTGGACCTGGGCGTTGAGCGGGACGGGGAGCGTCGGCGCCCAGCGCAGGTTGAACAGCCGGGCCTGGCCCGGCAGCAGCGGGAACTCGGCCTCGGGAATCGCCTCGCCGCCCTGCGGGTCCTCGACGAACAGCGTCGGATCGCTGCTGTAGACGCTCGAGACGTTCAGGATGTCGGTCCCGTTGTTCACGACCTGGAAGGTCGTCAGGTAGGAGTAGCCGGTGTAGCGCGTGCCGTAGGAGTAGGACGTCGGGACGACGCCGACGATCGGCGCGCCGATCACGTGCAGCACCGACGGGATCCGCTCCTCGGCCTGCGACGGGATGTTCGTCGTCAGGACCACCGCGCCGACGAGGTCGCCGCCGTTGCGGCCGTTCGAGTCGAACTGGACGTTGAAGGTGAAGGACTGACCGGGCTGGACCGAGGCCTGGTTGGGGCTCACCGTCAGCCAGTCGGGCACCCGGCTGAACTGCACCGCCAGGCCGCTGTGGACGTAGTTCGCGTTGTAGTTGGCGGTCAGGCCGATCGTCTTCGTGCCGTCCTGGATCCCGATCGTCGCCGAGTTGAGCGTCCCGGCCATCGTCTGGTAGACGAGCAGGATCTTGCCGCTCGGGTAGAGCTGGGCCTGGAAGGTCAGCGGGAAGCCCGAGGGCGAGTACTTCTGCACGTTCGTGTACTGCACGATGAACCGGGTCCCGTCGTTGAGGTACTTGACGTTGCCGGTCCGCAGGTGCAGGTCGTCCCAGAACAGCGCGATCATGTTCTTCGCGCCGCTGGTGGACGGCAGGTTGTAGTTCGTGAGGCGCGTCGAGGTGTCGGCGGTGTCGAAGGTGAGGAAGCCGTTGGTCCCGACCTTCAGCGCCGAGAAGTTCGTCCCGTAGAGCGGGAACGTCATCCCCATCGGAATCGCGGCCGAGAGGCCGTCGTCCTGGCTGGAGAAGGTGATCGTCGTGCCCGTCGAGCTGATGTCGACGAACTCGTAGGCCGGGCCGCCCGACTCGTCGGAGTCCTTCCAGCGGTAGCCGAACGAGTCCGGCCCGCCGGAGCCCTCGGCCCCCGCGTCCGGCGCGTAGACCAGGCCGGTGCCGAGCCCGCCGGCGCCCTGGTCGGCCGCCGCCGTGACTTCGAGCACCGAGCCGCCGGTGTTGGTGACGACCAGCGGCCGCGTGACCTGGTTGCCGCTGAAGAGCGTCTCGTCGAAGGAGGCCGGGTCGACGACCATGATCGGCGCGGCGACGGCGTTGCCGGACACGGGCACGGCCAGGCTGGGATCGGCAGCATCGTTGCTCTGGATCGTCAGCGAGCCGCTGAACGGCCCGATCAGCGTCGGCGACCAGGTGACGGTGACGTTCTGCGAACCGTGGGGCGGAACGTCGAAGACGGCCGGGACCACCGCCAGCTCGGCCGAGCTGGAGACGATGTCGGTCACGTGCAGGACGTCCGTCCCCTCGTTGGCGACGATCAGCTGGGCCGTGTGCGGGTTGTTGACGAAGCGGTCGCCGTAGTCGATCGACGCCGGCTGGACCGCGATGTCGGGCGCGCCCGTGACCTGCAGCGTGACCTGGACCGGGATGACGGGCTGGGCCGGGTCGTTGGTGTTGATGTTCACGGTCCCGGGATAGGTCCCGCCTTCGAGACCCGACGCGTCCATGTGGACGTTGATCGGGATCGACTCGCCGGCGTGCAGCCGCCCCGACGACGGCGACGCGGTCAGCCACTGCGGCGTCGCGGCGATCCGGACGGCGAGGTTGTCGTGGATGTAGGCCTGGTTGAAGGCGACCTGCAGCCCGACGGTCTTGGAGGCGTCCTGGATCCCGACCGAGGCGCTGGTGACGGCGCCGGTCATCGCCAGGTACTGGAAGGTGACCGCCCCGCCCTGGTCGATGATCGCCTGGAAGGTGTAGGTGCCGGTGCCGCTGTAGGGCGCGATCGCGTTCCACTGCACGATCGCCCGGTTGCCGAACGACTCGAAGAAGATCTTCTGCGTCCCGGCCGGGTTGAGGTCGTCCCAGAACGGGGCGATCAGGTTCTCCGGCGCCCCGGTGTTCGGGAGCGGCTGGTTGGAGTAGGCGCTGGAACTGCTGGTGAACGACAGCCAGCCGTTCGTGCAGACCCGGATCGAGTCGAAGAAGGTGCCGTAGAAGGCGACGTTGAACCCCAGCGGGATCCGGTCGCTGATCGCGTCGTCGCCGGTGATGCTGAGCGGGGTCCCGGTGGCGGCGATGTCGGTCCAGGCGAAGGCCGGGCCGCCGGGCTCGTCGCTGTCGGCCCAGCGGTAGCCGAAGGCGTCCGGGCCGCCGGCGTTCTCGACCACGGGGTCGCCCCGGCGCGGGTCGACGTCGTCCTTCCCGAGGTCGAGCGGCTCGGCCGCTGCGGCCTGCGGCTCACCGACCGAGGGGGACGGGATCGTGAAGTCGAGCGTCCCGACGCCGGTGTTGGTCAGCGTCACGACGTGGTCCGCCTGCTCGCCGGTGAAGAGCGCTTCGTCGATCGTGAGCGGCTCGGCCTGGGCGGTCGGCGGCGGCAGGGTCGAGGCCTCGACCAGGTTCGAGAGCGGCCCGACGTTGCCCCACTCGTCGTAGGCCTTCATCGCGAAGTAGTAGAGCTTGTTGGACTCGAGGCCCGAGACCTCCATCGACTGGATCGTGCCGGCCGGGGCCGGCGCCGGCTCGCTGCCCGCCTGGTCGGCCGCCGCGAAGTTCCCTTCGTCGATCGGCGACAGCGAGTAGCGCACGTCGTAGTAGGTCGCCGTCCCGCTGAGCCCGTCGTCGCCGGGCGCGGTCCAGGACAGGCCCATCGTGTTCGAGCCCGGATCGACGGCGGCCAGGTCGACGACCCCGCCCGGCGGGACGTCGTCGGGCTCGGCGATCGCGAAGAAGGCATTGAGCCGGCCGCTGCTGACCACCAGCCCCTGCATCGAGGCGATGTGGTCGACCGAGTTGAGCAGCACGCTCTTCATCTGCGCCACCGGGATGCTGGGCGAGATCGAGCGGATCAGGGCGCAGGCCCCGGAGACGTGCGGCGTCGCCATCGAGGTGCCGGACAGCGAGCCGTAGGTGTTCCCGGGCATCGTGCTCAGGATGTTGGTGCCGGGCGCGGCCAGGTCGACCGAGGTCGGCCCCCAGTTGGAGAACGACGACTTGGCGTCGTTGTGGTCGGTGGCCGCGACCGAGATGATGTTCGGCAGGTCGTAGTTGCTGGGGTAGTGCGGCGAGGTGTCGTTGTTGACGTTGTCGTTGCCGGCCGCCGCGACGAAGGCGATCTCCTGGGCGCCGGCCCGCGCGATCGCGTCGTACAGCGTCTGCGAGAAGCCGCCGCCGCCCCACGAATTGCTGGTCAGGTCGACGCCCATCATCGTCGAGTAGTCGACCGCGAGCACGGCGTTGGAGGTGCTGCCCGACCCGCCGGCGCTGAGGAACTTGAGCCCCATCAGCCGGACGTTCCAGGCCACGCCCGCCACGCCGATCCCGTTGTCGCCCTTCCCGGTGATCGTGCCGGAGACGTGCGTCCCGTGACCGTTGTCGTCGAACGGGTCGCCGTCGTTGTTGACCCAGTCCCAGCCGTGGATGTCGTCGATGTAGCCGTTGGCGTCGTCGTCGATCCCGTTGCCGGGGACCTCGCCCGGGTTGGTCCAGATGTTGGCGGCGAGATCGGGGTGGTTGTAATCGATCCCGGTGTCGATCACGCCGACGATCACGTCCGGGCTGCCGGTCGAGACGCCCCAGGCCAGGTCGGCGTCGATGTCGGCGTCGGCCGTGCCGCCGGTCTGCCCGGTATTGACCATGCCCCACAACTCGGACAGGCGAGGGTCGTTCGGGATGACGTCGGCCGAGAGCAGGTAGTTCGGCTCGGCGTAGGCAATCAGCGGGCTGGCCGACAGCCGCGCCAGCGCCTGCTGCACCGACACGCCGGGGCCGAGCCGCCAGTGCTCGGCGCCCGAACGGAAGGCGTGGGCCGGTTCGGCGCGCAACTCGGCCAGCAGGTGGGCCCGCCCGGTGGCGGGCGCTCCTGGAACGAATTTGAGCAGGATTTCTCCATCGACGAAGGCGGGCCCGCGGCCCGTCTCCGTGATCGAGTCGGGCAGCATCAGGCACAGGAATGCAACCAGCAGAATGACCAGCAGTGCGGACCGTCTCGCCATGACCCCGCCTCCCGCCCGCGCCCGCAGCGCGCGGACGAACCGACCCGCGGACGACCCGCGGGCCGTTCCTGGACCGAGTACGGCGGAGCCCTGGCGGCTGCGGTGCGAGGGACCCCGTGACCCCCCTCAGCCTTTCCAATGCTGTTGCGTCTATCCCACTGCGCCGCGGCGCGGCGCCCAGAACGACCCTCCCACAGGCCGACGAAACGTCCCCGTTTAGCCCCGTGGGACGCGG
>CAYZDB010000218.1:0-5378 GCA_964476985.1 uncultured Acidobacteriota bacterium
GCCTGCACCCCGCTCAGGCGCAGCAGCCCGGACTCGTCGCGACGCAGGAGAAAGCCCGGGCCGCCGCTTCCCTTCTCGCGGAAGACCACCGCGATCCGGCGGCCGTCGAGCATCACGGCGCAGAGCGTCCCGGTGCCACCGAGCGGCTCGAGCTCGAGCAGCCCCGCGGGATAGACGCTCCCGCCGATCGCGAGCGGGCCGTCGGTGCGGACGGCCTGGTGACCCCCGCCCGCGAGCGCCGTGCTGCCCAGCGCGAGTACCGCGGCGACCAGGATCGCCGGGACCGCGGGCATCCGTGCCGTGCGTGCGATCTGGCAGATGGTGCGGTTCATGGGTCCCCCCCTTCGGGCCCGATCCGCGCCGGGTAACTCGCGCGCCTGGGCCCGCCCGCACCGATGCAAGCGTGGTGCCACCGCGCTCGAACCGGAACCGATCGCGATGGGAAGAACCCGTCTCCTGCCGCGCCCGGCGAGAAGAAACGGTCCCGTCGCGCGGCGCTACCAGGCCCCGCGGCGCGGATCGCCCGGCAGGTCGGCCAGCAGCACCTCGACCGCCTTTGCGAGCTGCGCGTCCTCGCCGGCGGCCATGTCCTGCGGCGGCGGCTGCTCGACCGGCACGTCGGGGACGGCGCCGTTGTTCTCCATGTTCACGCCCGTCCCGGCGACGTACCAGCCGCGCATCGGCAGCCGGACCAGCGCGCCGTCGAGGACCTGCGTGCCGCCGGTCGAGATCACCGCGCCGAAGGTCGGCCACCCGACCACCTTGCCGCGGCCGAGCGTCTTGAAGGCGTGGGAGAAGATCTCGGCGTTGGAGTAGGACTCCTCGTTGCAGAGCGTGACCGCCGGCCGGGTCCAGGCCGCCAGCGGCAGCCGCTCCTGGGCGTAGGCCTTGACGTCCTTCGAAGCGCCGCGCTCGACGGTCCAGGCGTGGCGCCGGACGTTGAGCACCGCCATCAGGTAGTCGGTGGTCCAGCCCCCGCCGTTGTTCCGGACGTCGATCACCAGCCCCTCGCGGCCGTGCGCCGCGGCGTAGAGGTCGCGCTCGAACTCCTCGAACGACGGCATGTCCATCGCCGGGATGTACAGGTAGCCCAGCCGGCCGCCGGAGAGCCGGTCGACCAGCTCGCGCCGCTGCCGGACCCAGGCCTCGCGGCGCCACTCCTGCTGCCGGGCGAACGGCGCCGGGATCACGACCGCCGTCCGCTCCTTGCCGTCCGCGCCCTGGATCGTCAGCGGGACGCGCTGCCCCACCGTGTCGGCGAAGAGCGCGTAGACGTCCTGGTCGGCGCGCACCGGCTGGCCGCCGACCGCGAGGATCCGCTCGCCGGCCACGAGCCCGACGTCGACGCGCGCCGCGGGGGAGCCAGGCAGGACCTCCCGCACGCGGATCCCGGGCCCGCCCGCCGCGGGGTCGAAGAGCGCGCCGATGAAACCGGTCGTCTCCCCTCCCGCCGCGCCCGCGCCGCCCGGCCCCCCGCCTCCCGGCGGGCGGTATCCCATGTGCGAAGCGTTCAGCTCGTCGAGCATGAGGTTCATCACGTCGGCGAAGTCCTCCTGGCTCGACGCGGACAGCGCCCACGGGCGGTACTTCAGCCGCTGCGCCGGCCAGTCGACGCCGTGGAACTGCGGGTCGTAGAAGTTCTCGTCGAGCGCGCGCCAGGCCTCGTCGACGACCGCGCCGCGCAGCGCCGGCAGGTCGACCTCGGTGCGGGCCGCGAACGGCAGCGGGTCGCCCGCCTTGCCGTCGAGGCCGACGCGGCCCAGCGTCCCCTTGCCATCGAGGAAGAAGAGCATCGTCCCCTTCTCGTCCGGCTCGACCGCCGACGGCGCACGCCCGCCGGTCGTCAACCGCTTCTGGTCCTTGCCGTCCCAGCGGACCGTATAGAGGTCGCGCTCGCCGTCAATCTCGGCGGTGAAGACGATCCGCTTGCCGCCGTCGGCGAAGCCGGGCGACCCCTCGTCCCCCTTCAGCTCGGTCACCGGCCGGACCCGTTCCCAGAGCCGCTCGAAGTCGATCGTAACCACGGGGAGCTTCTTCCCGGCGTCGGCCTTGTCCTCCGCCTTCGCCGATTTCGCGTCCTTGCCAGCGCCCTTCTCCGCCTTCTTCTCGTCCTGCTTCTCCCCCTTGGCCGCCTCGTCCTTCTTCGGCTCGGGCTTGTCGTTCCAGACCTTGAGCCAGTCCTCGGGGGTCCGCTCGTCGTCGGCCCGCGTCAGCCAGACCGACCAGACGTCGAGCGTGTTGGCGTGGCGGCGCGACAGCCAGATCAGCCGGCGCCCGTCGGGCGACCAGGCCGGCGCGAGGTCGTTGTCCGGGTGGCGGCTGACGTTGTACGGCTCGCCCCCGGCCAGCGGCAGGATGAAGACCTCGCTGTTGGCGCTCTCGTCCTCCTGGGCGTAGGCGATGAACTTCCCGTCGGGCGACCAGGCGACCTCGGGGGCGCTGAAGTGCGCGAACAGCACGCGCGCGTTGGCCCCGCCGGCGTCCATCACCGCCAGGTCGCCGCGGCCGCGCTGGAAGAGGATCTGCTTGCCGTCGGGCGAGAACTGCGGCGCACGCTCGTTCTGCGGGGTCGCGGTCAGCGCCGTGACCGGGAACTCGAAGCTCTCGGTCCAGTCCTTCGCCTCGTCGGCGCGGCGCGCCGCGTACAGGTCGAGGTTCCCGCCGCGGGCCGAGGCGAAGACCAGCGTCTTGCCGTCCGGGCTCCAGGCCGGGTCCTGCTCGCGCTCGGGGGTGGCGGTGACGCGCACCGTCGGCGGGGCGGCGATCTCCTGGTCGTCCTTCCCGCGGACGGCGGTGACGAAGACGTCCCCGGCCGCGACGAAGGCGATCCGCTTGCCGTCGGGTGAGAGCGCCATGTCCGAGGCCCCGTCGCGCAACGTCTTGCGCTCGAGCGTGTTGACGCGGGCGTCGGCCGGCAGGTCGATCGTCAGCTTGCGCGGCGCGCCGCCGGCGGGGCTCACGGTCCAGATCGCGTCCTCGAACTCGTAGGCGACGAGCGTCCCGTTGGCGGCGGCCCGCGGGAAGCGGACGTCCGAGCCGTCGTGCGCGGTCAGCGCGCGCGGCGCGGCGCTCCCGTCGGCCGGGACGGCGAAGACGTTCTTGCGGCCGCTGCGGGCCGAGAGGAAGACGACCTGGTCGCCGGCGGTCCAGCTCGGGGCGTCGTCGTCGCCGTCGAACGCGGCGAGCCGGCGGTAGGAACCGTCCGCCTCGCGCACCCACAGCTCGCGGTTCGCCGAGCCCCTGTAGCCGCGCCGCGTCCAGGGGGTCCCGCCGCGCACGAAGACCGCGCGCGCGCCGTCCGGCGCGAGCGACGCGGTGTGCCCCAGCGCCGACTGCCAGACCGCGGCCGTACCGCCGGCCACCGGCACTGCGTACAGGACCGGCGTGCGCGAGACCGACTCGTCGCGGCGCGAGGCGAAGATCACCGACTTCCCGTCGGGGGTGAAGTCGACCGGCGTGTCGCCGGTCGAGGCGAAGGTCAGCCGCACCGGCGCGCTCGAGCCGTCGGCGGCGATCACGAAGACGTCGGGGTTGCCGTGGCGGTCGGAGGCGAAGGCGATCGTCTTCCCGTCGCGCGACCAGACCGGGGTGCGGTCGGCCGCCGGGTGGACCGTCAGCCGCCGCGCCGTCCCGCCGGCCGCCGGCACGATCCAGATGTCCCCCTGCCAGGAGAAGGCGAGCGCCGAGCCGTCCGGCGAGGGGGCCGGGTGGCGCGGGAGCTTCGCCTCGACCGCGAGGGCGGGAAGCGCGACGAACGCGGCGAGCGCGGACAGGACGACGAGCGGGAGCGGGGCGCGGCGCATGGCGGGGTCCTCGGGTGGGGCCCGCGGGGGACCGCGGGCCAGCGGGGGCGAGTAGCCTACCTCACGCGGGCCGTGGGAGACTCACCGTTCGGAGGACCTGCATGACCATGAAAGACCTCGTGCGCGCCGCCGCCCCCGCGCTGATCGCCGGAGCGATCGGCCCGGGCCACGCCCTCGCCTTCCAGGCCGAGACCTACACCCTGCCCAACGGGATGACGGTGATCCTGCACCAGGACAAGCGGCTGCCCCAGGTGTCGGTCAACATCTGGTACGCCGTCGGCTCCAAGGACGAGGCCCCGGGGCGCAGCGGCTTCGCGCACCTGTTCGAGCACCTGATGTTCATGGGGACGCACCGCGTCCCGGGCAACCAGTTCGACGTGCTGATGGAGTCGCAGGGCGGGGCCAACAACGCCTCGACCAGCAACGACAAGACCAACTACTACTCGTGGGGCCCGTCCTCGGTGCTGCCGACGCTGCTCTGGCTCGACGCCGACCGGCTGGACCAGCTGGGCGACGCGATGACGCAGGAGAAGCTCGACCTGCAGCGCGACGTGGTGCGCAACGAGCGGCGCCAGACGGTCGAGAACGCCCCCTACGGGATCGCCGAGCTGATCCTGCCCGAGGCGCTCTACCCGCCCGGGCATCCGTACCACCACCCCGTGATCGGCAGCCACGAGGACCTGCAGGCCGCGACGCTGCAGGACGTCAAGGACTTCTTCGCGGCCTACTACGTCCCGGGCAACGCCAGCCTGGTCGTCGCCGGCGACTTCGACCCGGCGGCGATGAAGGAGCTGATCGCGAAGACCTTCGGCGCGATCCCGGCCAAACCGCTCCCCGAGCACCGCGACGCGCCGCCGGTGACGCTCGAGCGCGAGGTCCGGCGGCTGGCGACCGACAAGGTCGAGAACGGGAAGCTGTTCCTGGTCTGGCCCGGCCCGAAATCGATGACGGTCGAGGCGGCGAATCTCGACCTGGTGGCGCGGATCCTGGCCGATGGCAGCTCGAGCCGGCTGGTCAAGCGCCTCGTGCTCGACCTCAAGCTGGCCCAGAACGTCGACGTCTACTTCGACGAGCTGGAGCTGGGCGGGGAGTTCCACATCCACGCCCTGGCCGCGCCCGGCGCCGACCTCGAGGCGATCAAGCGCGAGACGCTGGCGGTGCTGGCCGGGCTGCAGCAGGACGGCCCGACGCCGGCCGAGCTGCAGCGCGCGAAGGCGATGGAGGAGACGGCGTTCCGGCGGCGCTCGGAGGACCTCAACCGCCGCGCCGACCTGCTCAACCGCTACTACTACTTCTACGGCACGCCCGACGGCTTCGAGCGCGACGTGGCGCGCTTCCGTTCGGCAACCGCGGAGAGCGTCAAGGCCGCGGCCCGCTCGCTGGGCGAGGGGCGCGTCGACTTGCGGATCGTGCCAGCCGGCGCGGCGTCGGCCGAGAAGGCGCTCGACACGCGCCCCGGCCCCGCGCCGGCGGGCGCGTTCACCCCGCCCGCGGCGCGGCAGTTCAAGCTGTCGAACGGCGCGGAGGTCGCGTTCGTGCCGGTCCCCGGCGCCGGACTCTTCACCGGCCGCGCGA
>CAYZDB010000219.1:0-5319 GCA_964476985.1 uncultured Acidobacteriota bacterium
GGGCGCGAGGCGCCACGGGACGCCGTGCGCGTCGGTCGCGGCGCCGCCCGCCTCCACCATCGCGGCCAGCGCGTCCCCGCCCTCGCGCCGCGCCAGCAGGGACAGGTGCGACCCGGCGGGCGCCGCCCGGCCGGTCGCCGGGTCCGGCCAGGCGCCGGCCAGCACCATGCTCACCCGCGCGCGCGTCGCCGCCACGTAGAGCGTCCGGACCGACTCGGCCGCCGCGATCTCGGCCTCCTCCCGCTCCACCGCGTGGAATCCCAGTCCGGGGACGCCGAGCAGGCGGATGTCCCAGCCGCCGCCGTCGCGGGGCGCGACGCGGTTGTCGTTCGATCGGCTGCCGCGGGGTCGATTTCCGCCGGACCGGTGGCCTCCCGTGCGGTGGTGCAGGTCGACGACGAAGACGTGGTCGAAGTCCAGCCCCTTGGCCTTGTGGATCGTCAGCACGCGCACCGCGTCGAGCGTGTCGTCTCCCGGCGCCCCCTCGCGCTCCTCGCGCCCCTCGGCGACGCCGCCGCGCAGCTCGCGCAGGACCCCCTGGATCCCCTCCGCGCCGGAGAGCCCCTCCAGCAGGCGGCGCAGGAAACGCTCCATGTTCGCCAGGCGATGCGGCCCCAGGTAGCGCGCCGCGGCGAACTCCTCGGCCAGGACGAGGGCCGCGAGCGTTTCGACGAACCGGTCCGCCGCGTCCCCGGACAGGGACCGGCGCAGCTCGGCGAGCGCTCGCACCGCGGCCTTCGCGGCCGCGCGCCAGTCCGCGACCCGCTCGATGCCGGGGATCGCGGCCCGCTCGACCTCGCGCGCGACGGCGTCGATCGCGACGTCGAGGCGCGCGAAGGCGGCGTCGTCGGGGCGGTCGAGCCGCCGCAGCTCCTCCACCGCCCCGCTGCTCCAGAAGCCGGGCAGCGCGGCGTCCGGCACGCCGCCCCACGGCGAGCGCAGGAAGGTGACCAGCGCCAGCTCGTCGAGCGGGTCGGCGACCGCGCGGACGAGCGCGCCGGCGTCGATGACCTCCCGCCGCCGGAAGTACTCGCGCTCGCGCTCGACGACGAACGGCAGCCCGCGCGCGCGCAGCGCCGCGAGGTAGGGCTCCAGCCCGGAGGTGGCGCGGAGCAGGATCGCGATCCGGCCCAGCGAGGCGCCGTCTTGGCGCAGCGCGTCGATCTCCGCCGCGACGGCGTCGGCCTCGACCTCGCGCGCCTGCCGGGCTCGCGTCGGCTCGCCCGCGTCGAAGCGGTCGCGCGCCCAGGACGCCCAGTACTCGACCGGGGGGCGTGCGCCCTCCGGCTCCGGCGGCCGGTCCGGGGCGAGTTCCTGGAACGGCGCCTGCCGGTCGCCGTCCTCGACCAGCAGCGGGCGCGCGATCCGCGTCACCTCGTCCAGCACGGCGGGCTGCGAGCGGAAATTCACCACCAGCGGGAGACGCTCGCCCCCGGCCTGCTCGACCCGGCGCGCGAACTCCCGGTACGCCGCGAGGCTCGCGTGGCGCCAGCCGTAGATCGACTGCTTCGGATCGCCGACCAGCATCAGCCCGGGACGCTCGCCGGGCGGGCCTTCCAGCGCGAGCCGCCGGACGATCTCGCACTGCAGGCGGTCGGTGTCCTGGAACTCGTCCACGACGAGCTGGTCGATCTCGCGGCGCACCGTGGCGGCGACCGCGTCGTTGCGGAGCAGCACCGCCGCATCGCGGATCAGCGCGGCGAAGGGGGAGATGCCGCGACCGCGCAGCTTCGTCTCGACCTTCGCGAGCAGCGGCCCGAGCACCGCGCGGGACGCGGCGAGGACGGCGGGATCGACCTGGCGCAGCGACCGCAGCAGGCCGTGCAGCGCAGCCGCCGCGGGGGCCAGCTCGCGGGCGACGGGCGCGAGCACGGCGGATTCGGTCTGGCCGTCCGACGGGTCGAGCGCGCCCCACCCCGCGAGCCGCTCCAGTTTCTTCTCGTCGAATCGTCCGGTCGCCAGGTCCAGCACCTGCGCGGTCGTCTCCACGCCCGTCGCGGCCGCCGCGACCGCGTCGAGCGCGTCGCGGAGCTGCGGTCCCGACTTGAGCCGACGCGCCGCGGCGCCGGCAAACGGCTCCCGGACGAGATCGGCGATCTCCGCGGCGCGCGCGCCGAGCTCCTGCGCGACGGCGCGTGCGCGCGCGTCGGACAGCGGGTCGTCGTCGAGGGCCTCGGGCGGCACGGCCTCGGTCGCGAGTTCCTCGAGCGCCGCCGCGAGCGCCGCCGGCCCGTGCCCCTGCGCGGCGAGCCCGATCCACCGCTCGTCGCCCGCGGGCCCCAGCGCCTTGGGCAGGTGGTCGGCCATCACCTCCTCGACCACGCCGGCGAGGAGCGTTCCCTCGGCGTCGACCGCGAAGGCCGGGTGCAGTCCCGCGTCGAGCGCCCGCGCCGCGAGCAGCCGGCGGCAGAAGGCGTGGATCGTCGCGACCTCGAGCCGGTCCTGCACGGCGAGCAGCGCCGCGGCGCGCTCGCGCCGCCGGTCGTCGGGCCCGGGGAGGTCGGCGAGCGCCAGGCCGACCGCGTCCACGCCGCGGTGCACGGAGGCCAGCATCTGCGCGATCCGCTCCGCCATCTCGGCCGCCGCGCGGTCGGTGAAGGTGATCGCGACGACGCGCTCGGCCGCGCGGCGCGCGATCCGGTCCGGACCGTCCCCGCCGGCCGGGGCGCCGAGCGCCGCCGCCGCCCGGTCCCAGCCCGGCCCGAGCAGCCAGGCGACGATCCGCGACGCGACGACCGTCGTCTTGCCGGTGCCGGCCCCGGCGTCGAGCAGCAGCGGCCGCTCGAACTCGGTCCGAGCGACGAGGCGCGAGCGCTCGTCGTCCGCGCGGGCCGCGGCCAGTTCGGCGGGCGTCACGGGGCGTCCTCGGTGCCCAGCCGCATCACGGCGAGCAGCGCAGCCAGTCGCGGGTCCGGCGGTCCGCCCGGGGCCCCGCCCGGGCCGGAGCGCTCGAGCGCGCCGTGGACGGCCGCGCGCCAGCGCAGACGCATCCCGCTGTCGTCGACGAGGCACGCGGTGCGCACCTCGCAGAAGGCGCAGGCGGGGTTGGGATGCTCCTCGAGGTCCTCGAGGCGCGGGAAGAAGCTCCCGGCGCGCGCGGCGCCGAGCAGCGTGGCGACGGCGCGCGGCAGCCCGGCCGTCACCGCCTCGTCGTCGGACGCGACCGCGGCCTCGACGAGCCGCGGTTCGTCGAGGTCCTTCAAGGACACGTAGCGCCCGATCTTCGGGCCGGGCCCGTCGGCCGCGGCGTAGGCCGCGCCCTGCAGCAGCTCTCCGCGCGCGACCGACCGGGCCATCTTCTGGCGGCGCGTGTCGGGCTTGACCGCCGTGAACGGCAGCTTCCCGGTCTTGTAGTCGGTCAGGACCAGCGCGCCGTCCGCGGCGCGGCGGTCGACGCGGTCCGCGCGGAAGCGCAGCGCGACCGTCCGTCCTTCGCCGGCCGCGATCGTCGCCACGCCGTCGACCTCGGTCCCGAGCAGGCGCGGCCCGTCGTCCGCCCAATCCAGCTCGATCGCCCGCAGCACGAACGGGAGCGCGCGCCGCGCCAGCGCCTCGTGCAGGCCAGGCAGCGTGATCCCGGCCTCGAGCGCGACCTTGCGCGCGGCGTCGCGCGCCGCGCTCTCGACGCTCGCGGCGGAGGGGCGGCGCAGCGCGACCGGCTCGGTGGCCGCCAACTCGACGAGCGCCCCGGAGCGGCGCCCGGCCTGGTCCTCAACCAGGCGCTGCAGCGTGGCGTGCACCACGGCGCCGACGCTGGGAGGATCGGGCTCGGGCAGCGCGGCGCGCGGATCGGGCGGCGGCGCGAGACCGAGCGTCCGCTCGAGGAACGCCTTCCACGGGCAGCGCGCGAGGCGCTCGACGGTGGTCACCCAGGGCTCGTCCGCGGCGAAGTGGGATCCGCCGGCGCGCGGCGCGAGGAAGCCGAAGAGGGGGCCCGCGCCGCGGCCCTGCGGCGGCGCGTCCCACTCCTCGAGCGCCTGCCGCCGGGCGCGCGCCAGCGCCGCACGGTCGAGGCCGTCCAGCGCGCGCGCGGCAGCGGGCAGCCGGCGCGCCGCGTCGCTCCAGGCCAGCGGCGCGAGGCGCTCGACCAGCTCCAGGTCGCCGGCGAGCGCGGCGCGCTGCAGGTGCTCGGCGGCCGTCAGCGCGCGGCCGAGCCGCACGGTCCGGTCGAGCGCTTCGCCGCGCGGCCGCGCCACCGCGACGGGCTCCAGCGCCGGCCGCTCCAGCCGCAGCCGCTGCACGAAGGGCGAGGGGTCCAGCACCTTGCCGTCGTCGTCCGCGCGCTGCCAGGAGATCGTCACGACCGGCGCCGCGGCAGCGAGCTGCGCGAACAGGAAGCGCTCCTCTTCGCCGCCCCACGACTTCTCCGGCAGGTTCGGCAGCGCCGCGGCCAACCGGCGCCGCGTCGCGTCGGAGAGCAGCGGGTCCTCGTCCTGCCGCCGCGGGAACCGGTCGCGGTTGACCCCCGCGAGGAACAGGCGCGTGAAGGTCAGGCCGCGGGCGCGCGCGACGTCGAGCAGCTGGACGCCGCCCCCGGCGCCGCCGAGCGCGTGGCGCGTCGCGGCCTCGACGCGCGGCCGGGCCAGCAGCAGGAACTCCTCGCGGGAGAGCGGCTCGCCGGGTGCGGCCTCCGCGCCGAGCGCGTCGAGCGCGCCGGCCCAGGCGGTCCCGGCCGCCGGATCGTCGGCGAGCAGGCCGGCGCCGAGCGCGCGCGCCGCGTCGAGGAACCGCGCCAGGGGCGCCGGAGAGGGCCACGCGGCGACGCGCTCCGCCGTGCCCCGCGCCGCGGCGAGCGCGTCGCGCAGAGCGGCCCCCGGAACGCGGCGGGCGCAGGTCTCGAGCGCGTCGAACTCCGCGTCCGGCGGCTCCGCGCCATCCCCGGCGCCGTCGTTCCAGTCGCCGTTCCCGTCCCCCTCGTCCGGCGCGTCCCGCGGCTCCGCGGCGACCGCCATCCGCACCGGGAGGCGGTAGTTCCCGTGGCCGTCCAGCACCGCCGCGAGATCCACGCGCGCGGCGTCCTCCAGCCGCGCCACGCCCAGCGCGCGCAGCGCGAGCCGCAGGTCGTGCCGGTTGGCCGCGCCGGCGACCGATCCCTCCGCGGCGTCGAGCCAGGCGTCCACCGGAGCCGACCCGGCGCGCTCGATCACGACGAGCAGCGCCCGCAGCCGCCGCGCCGCCGGCCGCAGCCCGCTCGGCTCGTCGCCGCCCGAGAACGGCACGCCCAGCCGCTCGAACCAGCGCCGGACGGGAAGCTCCCAGCCGTCGAGGCTGCGGACGACGACGCCGATCTGCTCGGGAGCGGGTGGGGCCGCCGCCGGC
>CAYZDB010000220.1:0-1010 GCA_964476985.1 uncultured Acidobacteriota bacterium
GGCGCCGCCGTCGCGGCGGCCGCTCGCAACCCGCCGGCCTCGCCGGATGGAACGAGGGTGGGGGGCGGGGGAGCGGCCGGTCGCGGGATGGGCGGAGGGGCGGGTGGACGCGGGGAGGAGGCACCTGTCGCGGGGCGCGGGGCCTCGGCCGCCGGGTGGTGCACCCGGCGGGGCGGCGGCTCCAGAGTGCTCGTCGGGCGACTACCGCTGCTCAAGGGGCTCTCCGCTCCGGGACTGAAGGGAGTCTCGTCAGCAAGCGCGGTGCCAAGCGGCTCGCCCGGGCGCCGGACGCCCCGGAAGACGGGGGGCCCGGCCACCTTTCGGTGGCGTCACTGCCCCGGCGGCGACGGCGCGCGTGCGGGCGTCGGCAGAGGACACGATCACGTTTTTCGTCCGGCCGTTTCGCAACCGGTCGTCTTCCGCGGGGCGCTCCCCGCCGTCGAGCGACGGGGGCAGCGCGTCCCGCCTGGGGGGAGTAGCCTCGTCTCGTGCGAGCGATCCGCGTTGCCGCGATGGTCCTGGTCGTGGCGGTCCTCGCGGTCCCGGCGCCGGGACTCGAGGTCCGGGCGGGGGACGCCGATCCGGCCCCCCCGCGCAGAGCGGACGCCGGGCCCGAGGTCCGCCCGTACTGGCGCCAGAACCTCTTCCGCCGGATCTGGTTCGACCAGCGGCCGCTCGTCGTCTCCTGGTGGCCCGCGGAGCTCGCACGGCCGGAGTTCTCCGGCCCGCTGGCCGCCACGACCGTCTTCGCCCTGACCTCGGACTGGGGCGCCGACGGCGGGCTCGACGTCTCGATGGAGCGCTGGATCCACGCGTCGTGCGGCGGCGGCTGCACCAGCGTGAGCCACGGACTGACCTCGCTCGGCAACTGGCCGGTGCTCGCGGCGGGGATGGGAATCGCGTGGTGGGCCGGCGCGCGCGCGGGCAACGAGCGGCTGGCGGAAGCCTCGAGCCTGGGGCTCGAGGCGCTCGCCACGAGCGGGCTCTGGAACGAGGCGCTGAAGCACCTC
>CAYZDB010000220.1:1020-5316 GCA_964476985.1 uncultured Acidobacteriota bacterium
TTGCCCGCACAGACGTTCATCACGCTGGGCTCGTTCTGGAACTACGGACCGTCACCGTCCGGGCAGGAGATCGGCTCGTTCCCGTCCGGACACGCGCAGATCGCGTTCACCGTGGCGGCGGTCTACGCCGGCGTCTACCGCGACCGGCCGAGCGTCGCCTGGCTCGCCTACGGCACCGCGTCGCTGATCGCCCTCTCGCGCGTCGCGCTGGGCCGGCACTTCCCCAGCGACGTCGTGGTCGGCGGGATCCTCGGCGCCAGCATCGGGCGATTCACGGTGGCGCGCGCCCACGGCGACCCGCGCGGCGGGCGGATGCTCGGCGCGCTCGGCGCCTGGCGCCCCGCGATCGACCCGGATCGAGGGACCTACGCACTGTACTGGACGCGGCGGTGGTGAGGTGGGTCGACGGCTCAGGCGCTACTGGCGCAGCGCCGCCAGCAGCCAGGTGATCCCGATCCACTGCCCGATCGCCGTCCCGAGCGTGGCCATCGCGCTGACCAGCAGCACGCGCAGGAAGCGGTTGCGGTAGACGCCGCGCAGCGACTTGAAGTCCTCGCGCACCGTCTCGCAGTCGGCGACGGTGGGCTTGCGCAGCCAGGCCTCGACCAGCCCGACCAGCATCCCCGAGGCCAGCGTCGGGTTGAGCGCCGCGGCGGGCCCCAGGACGAGCCCCGACAGCGCGGTCAGGATCCGCGAGCCGCCCAGCAGCGAGAAGACCGTCGTGCCGACCGCGACCGGCAGGCCCCAGGCCATGACCAGCTCCATCAGCCCCTGGCCGGAGTGCTCGCGGTACCCGAAGGCGAACGCCGCGAGGATCAGCGCCGGGATCGCCCACTTGACGACCGTCATCCAGCGCGAGGGCGGCGGGATCGTCGCCAGCGCGGCGAAGTCGACCGGCTGCCCCATGCGCTGCAGCATTCCCGGCACGTGCGCCGCGCCGACGACGGCGACCACCGTCTCGCCGGGTGCCTCGGCCGCGCGCCCCGCCAGCCAGGCGTCCCGTTCGTCGATCAGCGGGGCCTTGATCTGCGGCAGCTCCTCGGCGAACTCCTTCATCATCGTCGAGAGCGCCTCGCCGCGGCGCAGCTCCTCGAGCTGCTCCTCGGTGATCTCCTCGTGCCTGAAGAACCCTTCGACCAGCGCGCCGAGCAGCTTGGCGCGGTCCCAGAGCGAAAGCCCGCCCCACACCCGCTTCAGCGTGACCTGGATGTCGCGGTCGGCCAGCACCAGCTGCGCGCCGGTCTCCTTCGCGGCGTGGACGGCGGCCAGCAGTTCGGCGCCGGGCTTGACGCCGAAGCGCTCGCCCATCTTCGCCTGCCAGGTCGAGAGCGCGAGCGAGGCCAGCAGGAACGGGACCTTCCCCTGCCGGATGACCTGGAAGATGTCGAGCTTCTTCCAGCGCTCCTCGTCGGTCATCGCGGCCAGGCGGTTCTCGTCCAGCTCGACCGCGACCGAGTCGGGCCGCACCCGCTCGATGACTTCGCGCACCTCGCGCACGCTCTCCGGGGAGACGTGCGCCGTGCCGACGATGTGGATCGTCTTGCCGCCCGAGCGGACGGTCGTCACCGACTCCGGCAGGGGAGAGCCCTGCGGCGGGAGGTCGGTGGGGGAGGTCTCGGTCATGGCGGCTCCGGGAGGGCGGCCATGCTAACCCGGGGCGGGCAGGGCGCCACCCGGCGGAGACCCGGGCCGGGAAAGCAGAGAGAGCCGCCGCGACCCTGCGGGGTTCGGACACCGCGCGCGGGGCACGGCGCGCACCGCGCGCGCCGTGCCCCGGCCGGTCACTCGCTCGTCTTGTTGTTCCGACCCGCCGCCTCCAGCTGCTTGATGTCCTCTGGAGTCAGCTTCGGCCGGTCGATCGTCAGCGTGATCTTCTGGATCTTGCCGTTGAACGCGAACGGGGTGTTGTAGTCCTTGTCGTCGACCCCGCTGCCGGTGTCGGACCCGACGTCGAGGTTCTCGTCCCACTGGAGGATGAACGGGATGGTGTGCTCCATCTTCTGCGTCGCCACCACCTGGCCGTCCACCTTGAGCGTGCCGGTTCCGCCGCGGCCGATCCCGCTGACGTTGTTGTACGCCAGGGTGGCCATGCCGAGGCCGTCGTACTTGAAGTCGAACTCGAGCACGTGCTTGCCCGGCGGCACGGCCTGCGCGCCCTCCCACCGGACGCGCTTGAGATCGACCAGGTTCCAGGTGAAGACCGGCTTCCCCTTGAGCAGGTAGAAGCCGTAGCCCGCGAAGCGGCCACCCTGGGTAATGAGAACTCCCTCGCCACCGCCCTGCGGGATCTCGACCTCGGCCTTGAAGTTGTAGGAGGTGTTGAGCACGCTCGGTGCGTCGCCGTTGGGTGTTCCGGTGAGCGGCCGGGTCCAGGTGAAGACGTTGCGCCCCGCGGTGACGCTGGGCCGCGGGGTGACGAGGCGCGTCACGACGGTCGCGTCGAGCGGCTCGACCTGGTACTTCTTCGCCTCGACCCAGAACAGGTCCTGCAGCTCCTTGAGCTTCTCGGGGTACTTGGCCGCGACGTCCTCGGACTGCGTCCAGTCCTTGGTCAGGTCGTAGAGCTCCCACTGGAACTTCGTCGGGTCGACCCCCACGCCGCCCGCCGTGACCCACGGCGGACGCATCACCTTCGTGCTCGCGATCCAGCCCTCGTGGTAGAGCGCGTGGTCGCCGAACATCTCGAAGTACTGGGTCTTGTGATTGGAGGGGGCGTTCGCATTCTTGGCGTCGAACGAGTACGTCATGCTAACGCCCTCGATCGGGCGCTGCCTGATGCCGTCGACGATTTCCGGCTGCGCGACCTGCACCGCCTCGAGGATCGTCGGCGCGATGTCGATCATGTGGTGGAACTGGTTGCGGATCCCGCCCTTGTCCTTGATCGCCTTCGGCCAGGAGATCGCCATCGGCTGGCGCACGCCGCCGAAGTGGGAGGCGATCTGCTTGGTCCAGGAGAACGGCGTGTCGAAGGCCCAGGCCCAGGGGACGGCCATGTGGTTGTAGGTGAACTCGGTGCCCCAGGCGTCGTAGAAGTACTTGAGCTGGTCCTCGACCGGCACCATGACCTGGTTGAACATCGCGACTTCGTTGGGGGTGCCGAGCAGGGTGCCCTCGGAACTCGTCCCGTTGTCGCCGTTGATGTAGATGATCAGCGTGTTGTCGAGCTTGCCCATGTCCTCGACGGCCTGGATCACGCGGCCGATCTCATGGTCGGTGTAGGCCACGTAGGCGGCGAAGACGTCGGCCTGGCGGATGAACATCTTCTTCTCATCCGCCGTCAGCTGGTCCCAGTCCTTGAGCAGGTCCTTCGGCCAGGGGGTCAGCTTCGCGTTGGCCGGGATCGTGCCGAGCTTCTTCTGGTTGGCGAAGATCGTGTCGCGCAGCTTGTTCCAGCCCTGGTCGAACAGGTGCATCGCGCTGATCTTGTCGACCCACTCCTTCGTCGGGTGGTGCGGCGCGTGCGTCCCGCCCGGCACGAAGTAGACGAAGAAGGGCTGGTCGGGCGTCAAGGTGTTGACCTGGTTCATGTAGTCGATCGCCTCGTCGGCCATCGCGGTGGTCAGGTTCCAGGTCCCCGGGGGCTTGCCCTCGAACGGGTAGATGTAAGTCGTGTTACGGGCCAGGTTGGCCGGGCGCCACTGGCTGGTGTCGCCGCCCATGAAGCCGTAGAAGTACTCGAACCCCATGCCGAGCGGCCACTGGTCGAACGGCCCGATCGACGTCGCCTGGAAAGACGGCGTGTTGTGGTTCTTGCCGAACCACGAGGTCCGGTAGCCGTTGTCCTTCAGGATCTTGCCGATCGTCGCCGTGTCCTTTTCGATGATGCTGTCGTAGCCCGGGTAGCCCGTGGCCTGCTCGGAGATCACGCCGAAGCCGACCGAATGGTGATTGCGGCCGGTGATCAGCGCGGCGCGGGTCGGCGAGCAGAGCGCGGTCGAGTTGAAGTTGGTGTAGCGCAGCCCGTTCTGTGCGATCCGATCGAGCGCCGGGGTCGGGATCACGCCGCCGAAGGTGCTCGGCACGCCGTAGCCCGAGTCGTCGGTCATGATCAGCAGGATGTTCGGCGCCCCCTTGGGGGGCACGATGCGCGGCGGCCAGTAGGGCTTGCTGCCCTCGGTCGTGCGCTCGATCTTCCCCTCGAACTTGAAGGGCGGCGCGGGGATCTGCTTGCCGTCGATCGTGGTCGTGGCGCTCGGCGAGCCCGGCACGCCCGTGACCTGCTGGGCGACGACCAGGGTGAGAAAGAGCATCCCCATGGCCAGCGCCAGTACAGCTTTCTTGTTCACTTCCACCTCC
>CAYZDB010000221.1:0-5299 GCA_964476985.1 uncultured Acidobacteriota bacterium
GCCCGGCCCGGGGCGTCGCGCGGTGGACGCCGCCGGCGCGGCTTCCGGGGCCGAGGCGCGTCCCAGAACGAAGGCGCCGCCGAGCAGGGCCAGCAGGACGCCCGCCAGCAGCGCGACGCTGAAGAGGTTCAGCTCGAACTCGATCACCCGCGGGCCGTCGGCGCGCGTCATGCCCCGCCCTCCGTCGCCTCGCCGCGGCGGGCGACGCCGACGCCGTCCTTCCCCGCGTCCTTCACGCGCCGCATCGCCGCGTCCCCCGCCTCGATCACGCTGCGCGCGCCCGGGCCGTGCTCGGGCCAGGCCGCCACTCCGGCCGAGGCGCTCAGGCGCACCGCGGCGCCGGCGGCGGCCTCGTAGGGCGTCCGCGACAGCTCGCGCCGGATCCGGTCCGCCACCTCGCGGGCCCCCTCCAGCCCGGTCCCGGGCAGGATGATCACGAACTCGTCGCCGCCGTAGCGATAGAGCCGGTCGATGCTGCGGATCGAGCGCGCCATCCGGACCGAGGCCTCGTACAGCACCCGCGACCCGGCGGCGTGGCCGTGCACGGTGTTCACGTCCTTGAGGTTGTCCATGTCGACGAAGATCAGCGCGAACCCCCCGCCGAAGCGCCGGCAGCGCTCGACCTCGTCGTCGAGCGACTGGTCGAGGTAGCGCCGGTTGAAGCAGTCGGCCGTGTCGTCGCGGATCACGAGATCGCGCAGCGACTCGACGGTGCGCAGGTTGTCGAGCGCCGGCTCCAGCTCGCGCGCCAGCTCCGCCGCGGTCCGCGGCGCCCCGGCAGAGAGCGGCTCGCCGCGCGCGGCGACCACGATCAGCAGCCCGGCCGGCCCGCCCCCCGCGGCCAGCGGCACGACCAGCGCCCCGCCCAGCGACGGCAGGCCCTCCTGCTCCCCGGTCGGCAGCAGGATCTCGGCGTCGTCGATCAGCGTCGGCCCGCCCGGAGCAAGGTGCCGCACCAGCCCGGCGTCGAGCGCTGCAAGCGCGCTGCGAAGCCGCGCCGCCGGGGCCGGGCCGGCGGCCGCGCAGCACTCGTAGTCGTCGCCGCCCGGGCCGAGCGTGAAGCCCAGCGCGAACAGCCCGCCGAACAGGCGCAGGGCGTGCTCCGCGACCGCGGCGTAGGAGCCTTCGCGGTCGAGCCTCCGCGTCGCCGCCAGGACGGCGTCGAGGATCGCTCCGCGCGGGTGCGGGACCGTCGTCATGGAGCCGCGTTGCGCTCCGCCCGTTTCAGGAACAGCGAGATCAGGTCGATCGGGAGCGGGAAGATGATGGTCGAGTTCTTCTCGGTCGCGATCTCGGTCAGCGTCTGCAGGTAGCGCAGCGTGAGCGCCATCGGGGCCTCGGCCAGGACGTCGGCCGCCTCGCGCAGCTCCCGTGCGGCCTGGAACTCGCCGGAGGCGTGGATGATCTTGGCCCGCTTCTCGCGCTCCGCCTCGGCCTGCTTGGCCATCGCCCGGCGCATCTCCTCGGGCAGGTCGACGTGCTTGACCTCGACCGCCGCGATCTTGATCCCCCAGGGGTCGGTGTGGGCGTCGAGGATCGTCTGGAGCTGGTGGTTCAGCCGCTCGCGCGCCGCCAGCAGCTCGTCCATCTCGACCTGCCCGAGCACCGAGCGCAGCGTCGTCTGCGCCAGCTGGCTGGTGGCGTAGATGTAGTTCTCGACCTCGACGATCGCCTTGCGCGGCTCGAAGACGCGGAAGTAGATCACCGCGTTCACCTTGACCGAGACGTTGTCGCGCGTGATCACGTCCTGCGGCGGGACGTCGAGCACCACGGTCCGCAGCGAGACGCGGATCAGCCGGTCGACGAACGGGATGATCAGGACCAGGCCCGGGCCGTAGTCGTGCGGCTGCAGCTTGCCGAGCCGGAAGACGACGCCGCGCTCGTACTCGGGCAGGATCCGGATCGCCTGGCTGAGCAGGAAGATGCCGAAGACGACGACGACCAGGATGCCGGCGGAAATCCCCGGGATGATCACTCTGCCTCCCTGCCCCACTCCGGGGCGGCGGCGCCGTCCGGCGCCAGTTCGACGAGAAGCACCAGCCCCTCCGACCCGGTGACCCGGACCGCCTGTCCGGCCGCGACCGGGTGCGCGGCGCGGGCCCGCCAGCGCTCGCCCCAGACGAAGATCCAGCCCTCCGGCTCGAGCGCCTCCGTGGCCCGCCCGATCGCCCCGACGATCCCCTCGCGCCCGGTGGTCGGGCGCCGGCGCATCGCCCGCGACACGACAAAGGCCACGAGGCCGAGGGCCGCGGCCATGAACAGCACGATCGGCGCGAGCATCGAGAGCGGCAGCCGGAGCCCGGGGACCGACCCCGGGAACAGCAGCCACAGGCCGAGCGCGATCGAGACCGTCCCGGCCACCCCGAGCAATCCGTACGAGGTCACCTTGATCTCGAGGATGAAGAAGACGATCCCGGCCGCGACCAGCGCGGCGGCCAGGTAATTCACCGGCAGGATCCGCGAGCCGTAGAGGAAGATCAGCAGCGCGACCGCGCCCACCGCGCCGGGCAGGACCAGCCCCGGGTGGGTGAACTCGATGTAGATCCCGAGCGCCGCGATCGAGAGCAGGAGCGCCATCACGACCGGGTGCAGGACGACGTCCTTCATCCGCTCGACCCAGTCCAGGGCGTGCTGCCGCAGCGTCGCGTCCGCCAGCGCGAGCGTCAGCCGCGACCCGTCCGGCCGGACGATCTCGCGCCCGTCGAGCTGACGCACCAGCGTCTCCCGGTCGGCGACCACGAGGTCGATCAGCCGGACCTCGAGCGCTTCCTCGGCCGACCAGGAGACCGCGTCCCGCACGGCCTTCTCCGCCAGCTCCGGCGGGCGGCCGCGGGCGCGGGCGGTGGTCCGGATCAGCGCCGACAGGTCCTCGGCGGCCTTCTTCAGCGCGATGTCGCCTTCCTTGTTCTCGCCTCCGGCCGTGATCGGGTGGGCCGCGCCGGTCCGGGTGAACGGCGCCATCGCCGCCACGTCTCCCGCCAGCAGCAGGAAGAACCCGGCGGACGCGGCGTGCGCCCCCTTGGGCGCGACGAAGACCGCCACCGGGACCTTGCTGTTGAGGATCTGCTGGACCATCCGCTCGGCGGCGTCGACCAGCCCGCCCGGCGTGTCCAGCTCGTAGACGACGAGCGCGTCCCCCTCGCGCGCGGCGTCCGCCAGCACCCGCTCGAGGATGTCGGCCGACACGCCGTGGATGACCCCCTCGTGGCGGTGGACCCGCACGACCGGGGCGGCCCACGCGGTGGACAACGCGCCCAGGACGAGCAGCGCGGGGACGAGCCCGGAGCGGCGGTCGATCACGCGCCCATTCTATCCCCGTGGCGGGCGGGGCGCGGTCCGAGGGCCGGGGGCCCGCCGCGCGTTCAGCGGCCGGCGGCCTGCTCGAGCTTGGCCTTGAACTCCGGGTTGACCGGCGCGCCCAGCTCCTCCGCCTTGGCCAGCGCCGTCCGGGCCTCCTCGACCCGCCCGCGCTTCCAGTAGGCGAACGCGAGGTTGTTGTAGACCGGCGCGAAGTTCGGCATCTCGTCCCGGCAGGTCTCCCAGGCGGCGAGGGCCTCGTCCAGCCGGTCCACGCGCAGGTAGGCGTTCCCCAGGTAGAAGTAGAGGTCGCCCGGGGCCTTCTGCTGGTCCGTGTCCGAAGGCTGCGGGACGGCCTGCAGCTGCTTGACCCGGTCCTGGCGCGAGTTGATCTCGGTCGTGACCTGGGTCTCGTTCATCTTGTTGGTGATCGGTCCGGGGTTCTGCAGGTTCCGGATCTGCTCCTGCTGCTGGATGATCTCCCGCTGCGCGTCCTGGTAGTTCTTCATCGCCGCCTTGTGCCGCTGGTCGGCGGTCCGGATGAAGATCGCCTCGGCCTCCTTCAGCGCCTCGACCGCCTCGGGGAACTTCTTCTCCGCGAGCAGCAGCTTGCCCAGCTCGAGCTGGGCTGCGCCGAAGTCGGGGTAGACCTTGAGCGCCTCCAGGAAGTCGGCGCGCGCCCCCGGAACGTCCCCCTTCTTCTCCTTCTCGAGCCCGTCCTTGTAGAGCTGCTCCGCCTTCGTCAACTCGCGCCGCCCCGGCGTGGCCGCCGCGGCCGCGTCCACGGCCGCGGCAACCGCCACGGCCAGGCCGACGACGGTCCACGCCCACCGGTGGAATCGCCCGCTCATCGCCGTCCTCCTCTCACGCCGGGCCCGAACCGCCGCTCGAGCCGGTCGAGCGCCGGGGCCGGCACCAGCCGTGAAACGTCTCCTCCCAGCCGCGCAATCTCGCGCACGAGGCGCGAGGAGATGAACGCGACGTCCTCGCCCGGCGTCAGGAACACCGTCTCGAGGCCGGGATCGAGCCGCCGGTTCATCAGCGCCATCTGCAGCTCGTACTCGAAATCGGAGATCGCGCGCAGGCCGCGCACGACGAAGGTGGCGCGCTCGGCCCGGGCGTAGTCGGCCAGCAGGCCGTCGAAGGCCACCACCCGCACCCCGGCCGGGCCGGACTCGGCCAGCGCCTCGGCGAACATCGCGCGCCGCTCCTCGGCGTCGAAGAGCGGCTCCTTCCCGGTGTTGCGCAGCACCGCCACGACCAGTTCGCTGCACATTGCGGCCGCCCGGCGGACCAGGTCGAGGTGGCCGTTCGTGACCGGGTCGAAGGTCCCGGGGTAGATCGCCCGGATCGCCTGCACGCTCACGCCCCCTCCCGCGCGGCCCGGATCATCGCCTCGGCGTGGCGCCGCGCGGTGTCGGTGACCATCGTGCCGCCGAGCATGCGGGCGACTTCCTCGACACGGTCGTCCTCGTCCCCCAGCAGCTTGACCACCACGTGCGTCCGGCCGGCCTTCAGCTTCTTCGTGACCGAGACGTGGCGCTCGGCCCGCGCCGCGATCGACGGCAGGTGCGTGATGCAGACGACCTGGTGGCGCCGCCCCACCTTGGCCAGGAACTCCGCCAGCACGTCGGCCGCCTCGCCGCCGATCCCCTGGTCGACCTCGTCGAACAGCAGCGTGCGGCGGGGCAGCCCGCGCTCGAGCGAGAGGTCGAGCGCCAGCATCACGCGCGACAGCTCGCCGCCCGAGGCGACCTTGCGCAGGGGGCGCGCCGGTTCGCCCGGGTTCGCCGCCAGCAGGAACTCGACCTGCTCGGCCCCCTCCGCGCCGGCCGGCGAGCCCGCAAGTTCCTCGACCTGGCCCGGCTGGAACTCCACCTCGAGCTTGGCGCTGGGCATCATCAGCTCGCGCATCAACCGGCCGGTCGAGGCGGCGAGCCGCTCCGCGGCCTCGCGCCGGGCCGCGGTCAGGCGCCCCGCCGCCGCGGCGTAGGCCGCGACC
>CAYZDB010000222.1:0-5286 GCA_964476985.1 uncultured Acidobacteriota bacterium
AGCCCTGGGCGTAGTTGTCGGTCTCCTCGCCGATGATCTTGATCGAGTTCTTGTTGGCGCCGACGGTGCCGTCGGCCCCGAGCCCGAAGAACAGCGCCTGCTTGACGTCGTCGGACGGCAGGGTGAAGCCCGGGTCGTAGGCCAGGCTGGTCCCGCCGACGTCGTCGAGGATCCCCAGCGTGAAGTGGTTGCGCGGCGCCGGCTTCGCCGTCTCGTCGAGCAGGCCCTTCACCATCCCGGGGGTGAACTCCTTCGACGACAGGCCGTAGCGGCCGCCGACGATGACCGGCATCGTCGCGGTCGGCAGCGCCTTCGCCGCGGCGGCCTCCGCGAACGCGGTCACGACGTCCTGGTAGAGCGGCTCGCCGGCGGAGCCCGGCTCCTTGGTCCGGTCGAGCACGGCGATCACGCGCGCCGTCTTCGGGACGGCGGCCAGCAGGCGGTCGGCCGCGAGCGGGCGGTAGAGCCGGACCTTGATCAGCCCGACCTTCTCGCCCTGCGCCGCGAGGTACTCGATCGTCTCCTGCGCGGCCTCCGCCGCAGAGCCCATCATGATCACGACGCGCTCGGCGTCGGGCGCGCCGAAGTAGTCGAACAGCCTGTAGCGCCGGCCGGCGATCCCGGCGAAGCGCTCCATCACCTTCTCGACGATCCCGGGCGCGGCCGCGTAGAACGGGTTGCAGGCCTCGCGGGCCTGGAAGAAGACGTCGGGGTTCTGGGCCGTGCCGCGCAGCACCGGCTTGGCCGGGTCGAGCGCGCGGGCCCGCATCGCGTGGACCGCCTCGATCGGGATCAGCGCCCGCAGCTGGTCGTCGCTCAGCTCCTCGATCTTGGCGACCTCGTGCGAGGTCCGGAAGCCGTCGAAGAAGTGCATGAAGGGGATCCGCGACTCGAGACTGGCCGCGACCGCGATCGCCGCCAGGTCGTGGACCTCCTGGACCGACCCCGAGGCCAGCATCCCGTAGCCGGTGGAGCGGCAGGACATGACGTCGGAGTGGTCGCCGAAGATCGACAGCGCGTGGGTCGCCACCGAGCGGGCCGCGATGTGGAAGACCGTCGGGGTCAGTTCGCCCGCGATCTTGAACATGTTGGGGATCATGAGGAGCAGGCCCTGGGCCGAGGTGAAGGTCGTGGTGACCGCCCCGCTCTGCAGCGCGCCGTGAACCGCGCCGGCCGCTCCCCCTTCGCTCTGCATCTCGACCACGCTGGGGAGCGAGCCCCAGATGTTGCGCTGCCCGTCCGAGGACCAGGCGTCGGACAGCTCTCCCATCGGCGAGGAGGGGGTGATCGGGTAGATCGCGATCACCTCGCTCGTGCGGTGCGCGACGCTGGCCGCCGCTTCGTTGCCGTCGACTGTCACCATCCGGCGAGTCATTGCAGAACCTCCCATGTCGGGTAGGCGTAAGGGAAATAACCGGCTCGACGAGTCGGTATCTTTACGCGCGACAAACTAAACGGTAAACGAGAGTGCGTCCCGAGTCAACGGCCCCCGTTCGCTCCACGTCCCGAATCGCCGACTGACCCGCGCAGCCTGTCGGCTAAGCCGGCGTCCGGCGCTCACTCGCCCCGGCGCAGGGCCTCGAGCCGGGACTCCTCCTCGGCAGAGAGGCGGGCGACCTCCCGCCGGTACTCGTTCTCGACCTGCTCGAGCCGGACGTCGTCCCCGGCCGCGATCGCCGCCGCCTTGCGCGCGTCGGCCATGATCGAGGCCTCGGCCCGCCGGGCCTGGTACTCGGCCTTCAGCTCGACGATCCGGCGCCGCTGCTCCTCGCCGAGCGGCGGCCGCTCGTCGCGGTCCCGGGAGCGCAGCCGCTCCATGGCCAACTCGTAGGCCGACTTCAGCTCGTCGCCCATGGGCTCTCCCGGGCCGGAGTCTACAATGCCGGGGCGATGTGCGGACGCTTCACGCTGGCCTCCCCCGCCCAGGCCGTCGCGGCCGCCCTCGGGCTGCCCGACTTCCCCGTCCTCCCGCCCCGCTACAACATCGCGCCGAGCCAGGCGGTGGCGATCGTGCGCGGCGCGCCGGCGCCGGAGGTCGCGCTGGCCCGCTGGGGGCTGGTGCCGGGCTGGACCAAGGACCTCGCCAAGCTGCCGCTGCTCTTCAACGCCCGGGCCGAGACGGCCGCGGAGAAGCCCTCGTTCCGGGCCCCGCTCCGGAACCGCCGTTGCGTCGTCCCGGCCGACGGCTTCTACGAGTGGACCGGGGCGCCCAAGGCGCGGCGCGCGATCTACTTCACCCTGGCCGACGGCGCCCCGTTCGCGCTCGCCGGGCTGTGGGACCGCTGGCTGGCCCCCGACGGCTCCGAGCTGGAGTCGTGCACGATCCTCACCACCGCGCCGAACGCGCTGCTCGCCCGCTACCACGACCGGATGCCGGCGATCCTGCCGCGCGAGCGGATCGCGGCGTGGCTCGACCCGGAGCTGCGCGACCCGGCCCGCGTGTCGGCGCTGATCGACTCCTACCCGGCCGAGGCGATGCAGGAGCGGGCGGTGGGGCCGACGGTCCACAGCGCGCGGAACGAGGGGCCGGGCTGCGTGGAGCCGGCCTGAGCTCAGCCCGGCCGCGTGACCCCCGCGACCTTCGTCGCCCCCCAGAGCAGCAGCCGCAGCGGCACCACCCGCACGACGCAGCGCATCCACCGGTTCGCGAATCCCGGGATCACCTCGACCCGTCCCCGCTCGTAGGCGTCGAGCGCTTCGCGCACGACCCGATCGGCCGCGGTCGAGACCTTCCGCACCCGGAAGCTCGTTCCCGCGACCTGGCCGAACTCGGTCGGCACCGGCCCGGGGCAGAGCGCCAGCACCCTCGTCCCCGCGGTCCGCGCCTCGCCCCAGAGCCCGTCGGACAGGCTGCGCAGGAAGGCCTTGGTCGCCGCGTAGGAGGTGAAGTACGGGATCGGCTGGAAGGCCGCCGTGCTGGCGACGTGGATCACCCCGCGCCCCGGCACCGCGGTCAGCTCGTCCCACAACGCGTGGACCAGCTCCGCCGGGGTCAGCATGTTGAGCTGGTACATCCTCCGGTGGTCGTCCCAGGGCCGCTCGACGAACGCTCCGTAGCGCCCGAATCCGGCGTTGCTGACCAGCAGGTCGACGGGCGGGGCGCCCTCCCTCCGGAGCGCCTCGACCAGCCGGCCCGGCCCTTCCGGCTCGGCGAGGTCGACGACGACGGGGCGCACCTCCGGGGACGGCGTCGCGCCTCTGGCCCCGATGCGCGCGGCCAGCTCCGCCAGGCGCTCCTCGCGGCGCGCGACGACGGTCAGGCGCCGGGCCCCGCGGGCGGCGAGTTCCAGCGCGAAGGCCCAGCCGATTCCGGCCGAGGCGCCGGTGACGAGGCAGTGATCGTAGCGGGCGGGGGCGAGCGGCATCGGTCGGGGCGGTCTCCGGCGCGGGGCGCGAGCGGGCCCGAGTTTACCGCGGCGCCGTCCTACAATCGGCGCCGGGAGCCGACCGATGGCGCGCCGCTACTGGCTGATGAAGACCGAGCCCGGGACCTTCTCGATCGACGACCTCGCGCGGCGGCCCGGTCGCCGCGCGTTCTGGGACGGGGTCCGCAACTACCAGGCCCGGAACCTGATCCGCGACGAGATCCGCCCCGGCGACGGCGTGCTCGTCTACCACTCCGGGATCGCGCAGCCGGCGGTGGCCGGGACCGCCGTCGTGGTCGGGGCGGCGGCGCCCGACCCGACGCAGTTCGACCGGCGCTCGCCCCATCACGACCCGACCGCGGACCCGAACTCCCCACGCTGGTACGGCGTCGAGCTCGAGTTCGAGGGGAGATTCGCGCGCCCCGTCACCCTCGACGCGCTGCGCGCGACCCCTGGACTCGAGGGGATGGTCGTGCTGCGCCGCGGGAACCGCCTCTCGGTCACGCCGGTCCGGCCCGAGGAATGGTCGATCGTCGTCGCGCTCGGAGCCTAGCGGCTGGCCCGTTCCCGCGCCGCGTGGTAGTTTCCGCCTGTTTCCGCGCCCTTTCGCGAGGTGTTCCTTGCCGTTCGCCTTTCCCCTGGCCGCGACCACCCCTGCCAACCCGAGCGTGATCGACCTCGTGATGCAGGCCGGTCCGGTCGGCAAGGCGACCCTGCTCCTCCTGCTCGTCGCCTCGATCGTCAGCTGGGGGATCATCCTCGAGCGGGCGCGCAGCTTCCGCCGGGCCCGCCGCGAGACCCAGGCCTTCCTCGCCAAGTTCCACTCCGGCTCCCGGCTGTCGGACCTGCGCGACCAGGCCCAGAAGTGGACCCGGTCCCCGGTGGTCGGCCTGTTCAAGGCGGCGTTCCACGAGGTGAGCCAGCTCGCGATGGACGGCTCGGGCACGGGGCGCACGCTGGACGACGACGCGGTCGAGGACGTGACCCGGATGATCTCGCGGGCCGCCGCCGCCAACCTGCGGGACATCGAGCGCTCGCTGACCTTCCTCGCCACGACCGCGGCCACCGCCCCGTTCATCGGCCTGTTCGGCACGGTCTGGGGGATCATGGACGCCTTCCACCGGATCGGGCTGGCCGGCGCGACGAACATCCAGGCCTACGCCCCCGGGATCGCCGAAGCCCTGATCGCCACGGCCGCCGGCCTGGCCGCGGCCGTCCCGGCCGCGGTCGCCTACAACTACTTCCTGCGCCAGGTCCGGATCATGAGCATCGAGATGGAGGAGTTCGAGTACGACTTCATCCACCTGCTCCAGAAGCGGCGCCGGCGGCCGGCCTGACGATGGCGATCGGCTCCTCGCGGCAGGACCGCGTCGCGCTGGCGGAGATCAACGTCACGCCGATGGTCGACGTGATGCTGGTGCTGCTGATCATCTTCATGGTCAGCGCGCCGATGCTCACCCGCGGGATCGAGGTCGGGCTGCCGAAGGCGGTCAGCGGCGAGGAGATCGACGAGAAGCGTCTGACCGTGACGGTCGACCGGAAGGGTCAGTTCTTCATCGAGAACCAGCCCGTGGTCGACGCGATGCTGGTCGACGAGGTCCGGCGCCGCGGCGGCGATCGCCCCGGGATGGCGGTCTACCTGCAGGGCGACGCGGGCGTGAACTACGGCCGCGTCCTGTCGGCGATGGACGCGCTGCGCGTCGGAGGGATCGACCGGGTGGCGCTCGTCACCCAGCCGGCCCCCCCCGAGCCGGCGGCGCGTCGCGGGCGGTGAGCGGGTGGCGGCCCGGCCGGTCCGCGTCCGGATCGTCGTTCCCCACCCGGAGGAGGTCGGCGGCGGGATGGCGTCGCTGGCGCTGCACCTCGCGGCGCTGGTCGCGATCGTGGTCTTCGCGTCCGACGGCGCGGCGCGCACCGGGAA
>CAYZDB010000223.1:0-5278 GCA_964476985.1 uncultured Acidobacteriota bacterium
GGGCGCCGCGCCGCGCGATGCGCCGCTGGGGAACGCGCGGCGCCTCTCCGGCCTCGACCCTGCCCGCGCGCTGGCGTCGATCGCGGTCACCGACCGGCTGCTCCTGCCGGCGGACGCGCGCCCCGACGGCGGCGGCGCGGTCCGCCCGATCGAGCGGGGCCGCGAGGTCGTGCTGCGCGTCGCGTTCGACGCGCCGGCCGGCAGCCTCGACGTGACCGGCGACGCCGCCGCGGTCCGGCTGCTCGACGCGCAGGGCGCGACCGTCGCCGTGCTGTCGCCGGAGGGGAGCGGCCTCTTCCGCGCCGGCCCGCTGCCGCCCGGCACCTACACCGCGCAGTGCTGCCGCGACGCGGCCTGCGCGGCCGCGGGGGCCACGCTCGGCGAGGCGACGGTCGTGGCCGGGGAGATCGCCGCGCTGCCCTGTTCCGGAGCGGCGGCCCCCCCTATCATCGCCGTCTCCCCGCGATGAGCGCCCCGGCGAGCCAGCCCCTCGATCCCCCGCGACCGGAGCCCGAGCGACGGCCCGACCGCGGCGTGGCGCTCGTCCTGCTCGGCCTCGTCGCCGCGCTCGCCGTGGCGCACGCCGCCGGGATCGGGGCGCTCTTCCCGGTCGACGACGCCTACATCACCGCGCACAACGCGCGCGCGCTGGTCGCGGGGTCCGACGCGAACTTCCCCGGCGTCTCGCCGTTCCAGGGGGCGACGAGCGCGATCCACCTCGTGACGGTGGCGCTCTTCGCGCTCGTCCTGCCGCCCGCCTGGGCGCTGTGGACCGTGGCCTGGATCGCGATCGCGCTCTACGCCGCGGGCACGCTGCGTCTCGCCCGCGCCTGGAACCTGGGGCGCTGGCCATCCATCGCGCTGGTGGCGCTGGCGCTGCTGGCCGGGCGGATGCCGCACCAGCTGCTGAACGGGCTCGAGACCGGGCTGACGCTCGCGGCGCTCACCTGGACGCTCGCGCTGGCCAGCGAGCCGGCCCCCCGGCGCCGCTGGGCGCTCCCGCTGCTGGCCGCGCAGCTCCCGTTCCTGCGGCCCGAGCTGGCCGCGTTCGCGCCGCTGCCGCTCCTCGCGCGGGCGCTCTCCGAAGCGCGCCGGGACGGTCGTGCGGCGTGGGGCGGGCTGGCTCGCGACGCGCTGGTGTTCGCCGCCGGCGCGCTCCCGTGGATCGGGCTCTCGCTCGCGACGCTCGGCGCACCGTTCCCGTCGACCGCGGCCGCCAAGCGCCTGTTCTTTGCCGAGGGCTGCCTGCCCACCGAGACCCGGTTGAAGTGGGTCGAGCAGTCGATCGGGCTGTTCGCGCGGACGCTCGGGCCGCTCGCGCTGGCCGTCTTCGTCCTCCCCTTCAGCCGGCTGGGGGCGGCGGGCGCGCTTTTCGCGGGGGCGTTCGTCACGGCCTACTTCGTCCACTTCCCGGGCGCGCTGGGGCACTACGAGCAGCGCTACCTGTACGTGGTCGTGCCGGTTCTCCTGCTCGGGGTCGCGACCCTGCTGGCCGCGCCGCGCCGCCCGCTGCGGGCGCTCGGCCATGCCCTGCTCGCCGTCGCGCTGGCCGGGGCGGCGATCCAGGCCCCGGGCTTCTGGCAGCACTACCTCGCGACGCTCCGCTTCACGGAGCGCGAGCTGGACGGGGTCGCGCGCTGGTGCCGCGAGCAGCTGCCGCGGGACGCGACGCTGCTGGTCCACGACATCGGCTACATCTCGCACGCGACCCCGTTCCGGCTGGTCGACTTCGTCGGCCTGAAGTCCCCGGCGGCCCGGGAGGCCCACCGCCGCTGGACCTGGCCGGCGTGCGGCGGGATGGGGCGGTCCGCCGCGGTGGCCGCCATCGCCGCGGAGGCCGAGCCCGGCTACCTGGTGATGCTGCAGGGCTGGGACGGGGTCTACCAGATCACCGCGGGCCTGCGCGCCCTGGGCTGGGGCCTGGTCCCGGTGCGGCCGGAGGGGGAGTACCGGGTCTACCGCCTCGTGCCGCCGCCGCCGGGGGCCGGCCCTCCCTGACGTGGCGACGGTCTCGGGAGTCGCGGGGTAAATTTTCGCCTTTTATTCGATATCCAACAGCGATTCCCCCCCTTTTCCCGCCCCCCGCGCCCCCCGGTCGCGCCGGAAGGTTGACGGCCCCCCGCCCCGCCCCTAGAATCCCCGCTTCGCGTCATTCGGGAGGTTTCATGTCCTTCGCAGTCATTGCGGCGGGCGGGCGGCAGGTCCGTGTCGAGCCGGGGGAACTGGTCCGGGTCGACCGCCTGCACACCGCGGCGGGTGACCAGGTCACCTTCGACCGCGTCCTGCTCGTCGGTTCGGAGGCCGGGCTCAAGGTCGGCACGCCGGTCGTGGCCGGCGCCACGGTCACCGCGCGCGTCATCGAAGAGCGCCGCGACAAGAAGGTGCTGATCTTCAAGAAGCGCCGGACCAAGACGTTCCGCAAGATGCGCGGCCACCGCGAGTACTTCACGCTGGTGCGCATCGAGGCGATCGAGCCGGGCAGCTAGGGGGTACGGAGATGGCTCACAAGAAAGCCGGTGGTTCGTCTCGCAACGGCCGCGACAGCCATTCGCAGCGGCTGGGCGTCAAGCGCTTCGCCGGCCAGGTCGTGAAGGCCGGCAACATCCTGGTCCGCCAGCGCGGCACGCCGATCAAGGCCGGGCCGAACGTCGGGCGCGGCAAGGACGACACGCTGTTCGCGCTCGAGGACGGCGTCGTGCAGTTCAAGGACCGCGGCAAGCTCGGCCGGTACGTCTCGATCGTCCCGCAGGCCTGAGGCGGCTCGCCTCTCCCGCCGCGGATCGGGTGTTCATCGACGAAGTCACGCTCGCCCTCGCCGGCGGTCACGGTGGCCGGGGGTCGGTAGCGTTCCGCCGCGAGAAGTTCGTCCCGCGCGGCGGCCCCTCGGGAGGCGACGGCGGCGCCGGCGGATCGGTCTGGCTGGTCGCCGACCCGGCCGAGAACACCCTGCTGCGCTACCGCTACGAGAAGGAGTTCACCGCGCCCCGCGGCCGTCACGGCGAGGGCTCGCTGAAGACCGGCAAGTCGGGCGAGGACATCGTCCTGCCGGTGCCGCTCGGGACGCAGGTCCTGGACGCCGACGGCGTCGTGCTGCTGGCCGACCTGCTCGAGCCGGGCCAGCGCTGGCGCGCCGCCAAGGGCGGGCGCGGCGGCAAGGGGAACGCCCACTTCGCCAGCTCCACCCGCCAGACGCCGCGCTTCGCGCAGCCGGGCGAGGAGGGGGAAGCCCTGACCGTGCGGCTGGTCCTCAAGCTGCTCGCCGACATCGGCTTCGTCGGCTTCCCGAACGCCGGCAAGAGCACGCTGATCTCGCGGATCTCGGCCGCCAAGCCGGAGATCGCCGACTACCCGTTCACGACGCTGGTGCCGCACCTGGGGGTCGTCGACGCCGGCGAGCACAGCTCGTTCGTGGTCGCCGACCTGCCCGGGCTGATCGAGGGGGCGCACCTGGGCAAGGGGCTGGGCGACCGCTTCCTCAAGCACGTCGAGCGCTGCCGCGCGCTGGCCTTCCTGGTCGACGTCTCGTCGGGCTCGCTGCGCGACCCGGCGCAGGACCTCGCGGTGCTGGAGCGCGAGCTGGCGCTCTACAGCCCGGGGCTCGCGGCGCGGCCGCGCGTGGTCGTCGCGACCAAGCTCGACGCGCTGGACGAGCCGGCGCGGCTGGAGTCGCTGCGCGCGGCGGCGGAGCAGCGCGGCGTCGAGTTCCTCCCGATCTCGGCCGCGACCGGCCGCGGCCTGCCCGAGCTGATCCGCAGCTTCGCGGCGCTGGCCAGGGCGCCCCGGCCCGAGGCGGCCGCGATCGCGCTGCCCGAGGACGACCGTTGAGGATCGGGGTCTACGGCGGCACCTTCGACCCGCCGCACCGCGGCCACCTCGCGGTGGCCTGCGCCGCGCGCGACGGCCTGGCCCTGGATCGCGTCGAGCTGGTTCCGTCCCACACCCCGCCCCACCGCCGGCCGACCGCCGCCTCGGACCTCGACCGGCTGGCGATGGTGGCGCTGGGCGTCCTGGGCGAGCGCGGGCTGGTCCCCTCCCCGCGCGAGATCCGGCGCGGAGGGGTGTCGTACACGGTCGAGACGCTGCGCGAGCTGCGGGCCGAGGAGCCCGCGGCCGAACTGTTCCTGGTGATGGGCGCCGACTCCTACGACGACCTGCCGAACTGGAGCCGGAGCGACGAGATCCAGCGGCTGGCGCACCTCGCGGTGCTGCCGCGGCCGGGGAACGCGGGGGTCGCCGCGGTGCGGCCGGCCGACGAGCCGCGGCTGCGCCCGGCGGGCGGGGCGCCCCCGGCCGAGGGGCTCGCCGTCTACCGCGTCGAGATGGAGCCGCTGGCGATCTCGTCGCGCGAGATCCGGCGGCGCCTCGGGGCCGGCGAGCCGGTCGAGCCCCTCGTCACGCCGGCCGTCCTGGGGTATATCGGACGGCGCGGCCTGTACCGGTCGGGAGGAGCATGACGACCAGCGCGAAGAACGGCGGGAACCACGGGAACGCGGGCGAAGAGAAGCTGCTGGGCGCGGCGGTCCGCGCGCTGGCCTCCCGCAAGGCGGAGCGCCCGGTGGTGCTCGACCTGCGCGGGCACGACGCCTTCACCGAGTACTTCGTGATCTGCCACGGCACCTCGGAGCGGCAGGTCAAGTCGCTGGCCGACGCGGTCGAGGACCAGGTCCGCGAGGAGGCCGGCCGCAAGCCGTCGACCGAGGGCTACGCGCGCGGCGAGTGGATCCTGCTCGACTACGGCGAGGTCGTCGTGCACCTCTTCCTCGAGGACGCCCGCGAGTTCTACCGGCTCGAGGCGCTGTGGGGCGATTGCCCGCAGATCGACGTCGCGACGTTTGGGGAGTAGCCGTGGCGGCCGGCGCCGCGCTGGTCGTCGCCGCCGTCGGGCGGACGCGCCGCGGCCCCTGCCTGGAACTGGAGCAGGACTACCTGGAGCGGATCGCGCGCCTCGCGCCCGTGCGGCGCGCTGCCGTGCCCCAGAGCCGCCGCGCGTCGGCCGCGGAGCGGCGGCGCGAGGAAGGGGCCGCGCTGGCGGCGCTGGCGCCGGCGCGCGGGACGCTCGTCGCGCTCGACTCCCGGGGGAAGAGCCTCTCGTCCGCCGAGCTGGCCGGGCGCCTGGCGCGCTGGCGCGAGCGGGGCGAGACGGTCTTCGCGGTCGGCGGGCCGGACGGGCTGGACGAGGCGCTGCTCCAGGCGGCCGGCTTCACGCTGGCGCTCGGCCCGATGACGCTGCCGCACGAACTGGCGCTGGTCGTGCTGCTCGAGCAGCTCTACCGCGCGC
>CAYZDB010000224.1:0-5260 GCA_964476985.1 uncultured Acidobacteriota bacterium
GGACGAGGGGACCGGGCTCGCGCTGGCCGAGGCGCTCCGCGACGCCCTGTCCGGCGGCGCGCCGGGCGCCGCCCCGCCGAAGGTTGCGATCGCCGCGGCCGACCGCGCCGAGCACCACCTCGAGCGCGTGCTCGAGCCGGCGGGCGTGACCGTGGCCCGGGTCGCCGTCTACCGCACCGTTCCCGCCCCGCCCGAGACGCCGCGCGGCGCGCTCGACGCGCTGGGCGTCGACACGATCCTGCTCGCGAGCCCGTCGGCCGTCGCCGGGCTCGTCCACCGCGCCGTCGTCCCCGGCGGCGCCGCCGTCGTCACGATCGGCCCCTCCACCACCGAAGCGGCGCGCGCGCACGGCCTTCTCGTGCGGGCCGAGGCTCGCCGCCCCGGGCTGGAGGGGATCCTGGAGGTCATTCCATGAGCACCGAAAAAGCTGCCGAGAAGCTCGTCCGCGCCGACGCCGTCACCACCCCCGACCGGATCCGTCCGCGCCGCCTGCGCCGCAACGCGCTGATCCGGAACCTGGTCGCGGAGACGCGGATCACCGCCGACCAGATGATCATGCCGCACTTCATCCTGCCGGCCGCGAAGGGGCGCGAGGCGATCGCCTCGATGCCGGGGATCGAGCGGCTGGGGATCGAGGACCTGGTGCGCCAGGCCGAGGCCGACCGCGCGCTGGGGATCCGGACCGTGCTGCTGTTCGGGCTGCCGGGCGAGCACGAGAAGGATCCGGTCGGGACCGCCGCGTCCGACCCGCACGGCACCGTGCCCGAGGCCTGCCGCGCGCTGAAGAAGGCCTTCGGCAAGGACCTGCTGGTGATCACCGACGTCTGCCTGTGCGCCTACACCGACCACGGCCACTGCGGCGTGATCGTCGAGGACGACGTCGACAACGACCGCTCGCTCGAGCGGCTGGCGGCGATGGCGGTCGCGCACGCCGCGGCCGGGGCCGACATCGTGGCGCCGTCGGACATGATGGACGGCCGCGTGGCGGCGATCCGCGACGCGCTCGACGACGCCGGGCTGACCACGACCGGCCTGCTCTCCTACTCGGTCAAGTACGCCTCGGGCTACTACGGGCCGTTCCGCGAGGCGGCCGACTCGGCGCCGGGGAAGGGCGACCGGCAGGGCTACCAGATGGACCCGCGCAACGTCCGCGAGGCGGTCAAGGAGGCGCTCCTGGACGAGGCGGAAGGGGCCGACATGCTGATGGTCAAGCCGGCGCTGGCCTACCTCGACGTGATCGCCGCCGTGCGCGCCGTGAGCGACCTGCCGCTGACCGCCTACAACGTCTCGGCCGAGTACTCGATGGTCAAGGCCGCGGCGAAGCTGGGCTGGGTCGACGAGCCGCGGATCGTGCGCGAGAACCTGTGGGCGATGATCCGCGCCGGGGCCGACGCCGTGATCACCTACCACGCCCGCGAGGTCCTCAAGGAGAAGTGGCTGTGAGCGCCGGACCCCGTTCCGAGGAACTGTTCGCCCGCGCCAAGCGGGTCCTGCCGGGCGGCGTCAACTCGCCCGTGCGGGCCTTCCGCTCGGTCGGCGGCTCGCCGCTCGTGATGAAGCGCGGCGCCGGGGCCGAGATCGAGGACGTCGACGGCCGCCGCTTCGTCGACTTCGTCTGCTCGTGGGGGCCGCTGATCCTGGGCCACGCCCCGCCGCGGGTGGTCGAGGCGGTGCGGCGGGTCGCGGGCGACGGGACCTCGTTCGGCGCGCCGTGCGAGGTCGAGATCGAGCTGGCCGAGAAGGTCGTCTCGCTCGTCCCGCACCTGGAGCAGGTCCGCTTCGTCTCCTCCGGGACCGAGGCGGTGATGAGCGCGGTCCGGCTGGCGCGCGGTGCGACCGGGCGCGACCTGATCGTCAAGTTCTCGGGCTGCTACCACGGCCACGTCGACCACCTGCTGGTCGCCGCCGGCTCGGGGCTCGTGACCTTCGGCACGCCCTCGTCGGCCGGCGTCCCCGAGCCCTTCGCCGGGCTGACCCTGGTCCTGCCGCTCGACGACGAGCTGAAGTTCGTCGAGCTGATGAAGGCCCAGGGGGACCGGGTCGCGGCGGTGATCCTGGAGCCGATCCCGGCCAACAACGGCCTGCTGCTGCAGCGCCGCGAGTTCCTCGAGACGCTGCGCCGCGTGACCGAGCGCCACGGCGCGCTCCTGATCTTCGACGAGGTGATCTCGGGCTTCCGGGTCGCCGCCGGCGGCGCGGCCGAGCACTACGGGATCCGCCCCGACCTCGCGACCTACGGCAAGGTGATCGGCGGCGGGCTGCCGGTCGGGGCCTTCGGCGGGCGGGCCGACCTGATGGCGCACCTCGCGCCGCTCGGGAAGGTCTACCAGGCCGGGACGCTCTCCGGGAACCCGGTGGCGATGGCCGCCGGCCTGGCGGCGCTGACCGAGCTGCAGGAGTCGAACGGCTGGGCCCGGCTCGAGCAGCTGGGTGCCGCGCTCGAGGCGGCGCTGGCGCCGGTCCTGGAGCGCTCGCCCGTGCCGGTCGGCTTGACCCGCGTCGGATCGATCTTCTGGCTGCCGATGCAGGCCGGCGACCCGCCCCGCTCGGCCGAGTGCATCGCGCCGGGCGCGGCCGAGGTCTACCGCAAGGTCTTCCACGGCCTGCTGGCGCGGGGGATCGCGATGGCGCCCTCGGCCTACGAGGTCGGCTTCCTCTCGACCGCGCACGCCGACGCGCACCTCGCGCGGCTGGCCGACGCCCTGGCCGGCGCGCTGGCCGACGCCGCGGCGTAGCGGCGGCTCGCGGTGGCGGCGCGGCGGCACTTCGACCCGACCCGGGCCCTGCAGTGGGGCTTCGTGGTCCTGCTGTCGATCGCCGCCGCGCAGGTCGTGTGGTGGATCCTGGACGAGGTGCGGCACACGCAGAAGCTGCACGACGCGCTGGTCACCGAATACGACCTGGAGGTCCGGGCCGCGCGCATGATGCTCGACCGCGGCACCCCCGCGACCGAAGTCAGCGACATGTTCCCGCAGGTCGTCTTCTCGAGCGGACCCGAGCGCGTGGCGGTCAACCCGCGGGCGCTGGCCGAGCTGGAAGACGACCGGATCCGGCGGCTGCGCCGGATCGGCTGGGAAGGGGCCTTCTTCCTGCTGGTGCTGGTCGCGGCGATGGCGGTGCTGGCCCAGGCGCTGCACCAGGACGCGCAGCTCCGGCGCCGGCAGCAGAACTTCCTGGCCGCGGTGACGCACGAGTTCAAGAGTCCCCTGGCCAGCATCAAGCTCTCGGCCGAGACGCTCGCCCTGCGCGACCCGCCGCCCGAGAAACGGCGGGCGCTGATCGAGCGGCTGCTGGCCGACATCGACCGGCTGGACTCGATGATCGGCAACATCCTCGACACCGCGCGGCTGGAGGAGGGGCGGGTGCAGCTCCAGCCCGAGCGGGTCTCGGTGGCGGGCGCGGTGCGCGCGCTGTCCGAGGAGGTCGGTCCGCGGGCCGCCGCCGCCGGGGTGGCCTTCACGGCCGATGCGGGCCCGGAACTCGAGGTCCAGGCCGACCCGATCGCGCTGCGCACCGTGCTGCGCAACCTCGTCGACAACGCGATCAAGGCGACCGTCGCCAACGGCGGCGGCGCAGTCAGCCTGCGGGCCGAGGAGTCGGGTCCGTTCGTGAAGTTCGTGGTGCGCGACAGCGGAGTCGGTTTCGCGGCCAACGAGACCAACCGGCTGTTCGAGAAGTTCTACCGGCCGGGCGACGAGCTGCGCCGCAAGACGCGCGGCTCGGGGCTGGGTCTCTACATCGTGCGGCGCTTCGTCGAACTGGAGCACGGGCGGGTCTCCGCCCACAGCGACGGGCCGGGGAAGGGGGCGGTCTTCACCGTGCTCTGGCCGGCGCCGCGGGGGGAACGGGCATGAGCGGCGAGAGCGCGCGGATCCTGGTGGTCGAGGACGAGGCCCACCTGGCGGCGGGGATTCGCGAGAACCTCGAGCTGGAGGGCTACGCGGTCGAGGTCGCGGGCGACGGCCTCGAGGCGCTGGCGCGAATTCGCGACGGCGGGCTCGAGCTGGTCGTGCTCGACGTGATGCTCCCCGGAATGGATGGCTTCACGGTCTGCGAGACCGTCCGCGCCGAGGGGAACGAGGTCCCGGTGCTGTTCCTCACGGCGCGCACCACGGCCGACGACCGGGTCCGCGGCCTCGAGGCCGGCGGCGACGACTACCTGCCGAAGCCGTTCCACCTGAAGGAGCTGCTGCTGAGGGTCGCCGCGATGCTGCGGCGCCGCACCTGGTACGGCGCGCTGCCGACCGCGGGGGCGGAAGTCCGGTTTGGCGGCAACCTGGTCGACTTCCGGACGATGAAGGGGAAGTCCTGGGACGGGGCCGAGGAGCTGCTGACCCAGAAGGAGGCGATGATCCTGAAGGCGCTCGCCGAGCGCCCCGGGGAGGTCGTCTCGCGCGAGGAGATCCTGGAGAAGGTCTGGGGCTACGAGATCTTCCCGTCGACCCGCACGATCGACAACTTCATCGTGCGCCTGAGGAAGCGCTTCGAGCGCGATCCGGAGTCGCCGCGCCACTTCCACACCGTGCGCGGGATCGGCTACCGGTTCACGCCGGAGCCGGAGGGATGATGTCCGACACGCTGTTCATGCGGGCCTTCCGCGGCGAGACGACGCCGCGCCGCCCGCTCTGGATCATGCGGCAGGCGGGGCGCTACCTGCCGGAGTACCGCGCGCTCAAGGAGCGGCACTCCTTCGAGGAACTGTGCGCCCGGCCCGAGCTGGCCGTCGAGGTCACGCTCCAGCCGCTGCGCCGCTTCCCGCTCGACGCGGCGATCGTCTTCGCCGACCTCGTGACGCCGCTCTCGGCGCTGGGAATCGACTTCCGCTTCGATCCGGGCCCGAAGGTCGATCGCCCGGTCCGCACGGCGGAGGACGTCGATCGCCTGCGCGACCCGGACCCGGCGGAGATCGCGCCGGCGACGATCGAGGCGCTGCGCCTGCTGAAGCGCGAGCTGGGCGGGAGGATCGCGCTGCTCGGGTTCGCCGGGGCGCCCTGGTCGCTGGCGGCCTACATGACCGTCGGCGGCGGCAAGGAGGGCTTCCCCGCGCTGCGGGCGATGGCGGCCGGCGAGCCGGCGCTGCTCGACCGGCTGCTGGGGAAGCTGGCGCGGCTCTCGGCGGCCTACGCGATCGAGCAGCACCGCGCCGGCGCCGACGCCGTCCAGATCTTCGACACCTGGGCCGGGCTGCTCCCGCTGCCGGCCTGGCAGCGGATCGTGCGGCCGCACCTGCAGGGGCTGCTGGAGGAGATGGGGCGGGCCG
>CAYZDB010000225.1:0-5228 GCA_964476985.1 uncultured Acidobacteriota bacterium
CCGCGACCGAGGTCCTGGTCGAGCGCGGCGAGGTCCCCCGTGCCGCCTACGAGGAGATCCGGAGGAAGGCGAAGGTCGACGTCGCGCGGGCGCTCGAGATCGAGAAGACGACGCAGCACGACGTGATCGCGTTCGTGACCTCGGTGGCCGAGAAGATCGGGCCGGAGGGGCGCTACCTGCACCTCGGCCTGACCTCCTCGGACGTCCTCGACACGGCCCTGGCGCTGCAGCTGGTCGGGGCGATCGACGTGCTGCTCGGGGACCTCGACGAGCTGCTGGCCGCGGTGAAGGCGAAGGCCGAGGAGTACCGCGACCTGCCGATGGTCGGCCGGACCCACGGCGTGCACGCCGAGCCGATCACGCTCGGCTTCAAGATCGCGTCCTGGTACGCCGAGCTGGCGCGCGGCCGCGAGCGGCTCGTCCGGGCCCGCGAGACGGCCCGCTACGGCAAGCTGTCGGGGGCCGTCGGGACCTTCGCCCAGCTGCCGCCGGCGGTCGAGAAGGCGGTCATGGCCAAGCTCGGGCTGCAGTGCGAGCCGGTCTCGACCCAGGTCGTGCCGCGCGACCGGCACGCCGAGGTGCTGCTGGCGCTCGCGCTCCTGGCGGCGGCGCTCGAGCGGATGGCGACCGAGGTCCGCCACCTGCAGCGGACCGAGGTCCGCGAGGTCGAGGAGCCGTTCGCGAAGGGGCAGAAGGGCTCCTCGGCGATGCCTCACAAGCGCAACCCGATCGCCAGCGAGAACGTCAGCGGCCTGGCGCGCGTGGTGCGCAGCAACGCGCTGGCGGCGCTGCAGGACGTGGCGCTCTGGCACGAGCGGGACATCTCCCACTCGTCGGTCGAGCGGGTGATCGTTCCCGACTCGTTCATCCTGCTCGACTACATGATGGGGCGGATGACGCGCGTCGTGTCGGGCCTGCTCGTCTACCCCGACGCCATGCGCGAGAACCTCGAGCGCTCGCGCGGGATGGTCTTCAGCCAGACGCTGCTGCTGGCGCTGGTCGACACCGGCCTGACGCGGGAGGAGGCCTACACGCTGGTCCAGGAGAACGCGATGAAGGTCTGGTCGAAGGAGTTCCCGGACCTCCTCGCGGCGTGCCTGGCCGACCCGCGGATGGTGCAGCGCCTCGGGGTGCCGGGGATCCGCGCGGCCTTCGACATGAAGCGCCTGCTCAAGCACGTGCCGGCCGTCGTCAAGCGCGCCCTGAAGGCGTAGGGGCCGGCCTCCGTGCCGGCCCGCAAGGCGCGCCGGCGGGCCGGGGGCGGTAGAATGCGCGGCATGGCCGATCTCCTCGAAAAGTGCGGCGTCGCCGCGGTGCACGGGCACGCCGAGGCGGCCAACCTGGTCTACCTCGCGCTCTACGCGCTGCAGCACCGCGGGCAGGAAGCGGCGGGGATCGTCGCCTCGGACGGGGGCGAGGTCCGGCGCGCCGCCGGGCGAGGGCTGGTCGCGGAGGTCTTCACCCCGGAGCGCCTGGCGGGGCTGCCCGGGACGCTCGCGATCGGCCACAACCGCTATGCGACCGCCGGCGGCGCGGGGCTCGAGAACGTCCAGCCGCTGCTGATGCAGACCAAGCGCGGCCCGCTCGCGCTGGCCCACAACGGGAACCTCGTCAACGCGGTCAGCCTGCGGCGCTCGCTCGAGCAGGAAGGGGCGGTCTTCCACTCCAGCTCGGACACCGAGGTGATCCTGCAGCTCGCGGCGCGCTCGGCGCGGCCCGACCTGGCGGGGGCGCTGGTCGAAGCGCTGTCCCTGGTCCGCGGCGCCTACTGCCTGGTCGTCGCCGAGCGCGAGCGCGTGATCGCGGCCCGCGATCCCCACGGCTTCCGGCCGCTCTCGCTGGGCCGGCTTCCGGGGGGCGAACCGGTCGTCGCCTCGGAGAGCTGCGCCTTCGACCTGCTCGGCGCGCAGTTCGAGCGCGACGTCGCGCCCGGCGAGCTGATCGTCTTCGGCCCGGGGCGCGAGGAGCGCTCGAGCTTCCCGCTGCCGCGGGCGGCCCCCGCCCCCTGCATCTTCGAGTACGTCTACTTCGCGCGCCCCGACAGCCAGGTCTTCGGCCGTCCGGTCAGCGCGGTGCGGCGCGGGCTGGGCGAGCAGCTGGCGCTCGAGCAGCCGGCCGAGGCCGACCTCGTCGTGCCGGTGCCCGACAGCGGCGTCCCCGCCGCGATCGGTTTCGCGCGCGCCTCCGGGCTGCCGTTCGACTTCGGCCTGACGCGCAATCACTACGTCGGCCGGACCTTCATCGAGCCGGCCCAAGCGATCCGGCACTTCGGCGTGAAGGTCAAGCTCAACCCGGTGCGCGAGCTGATCGCCGGGCGGCGGATCGTGCTGGTCGACGACAGCCTGGTCCGCGGGACGACGATGGCGAAGATCGTCCAGCTGGTGCGGCAGGCCGGGGCGCGCGAGGTCCACGTCCGGATCTCCTGCCCGCCGACGCTCTCGCCGTGCTTCTACGGGATCGACACGCCGACCGAGGAGGAGCTGATCGCCGCGCGGATGACGGTCCCGGAGATCCGGATGACGATCGGGGCCGACTCGCTGGGCTACCTGTCGCTGGAGGGGATGCACCGCGCGGTGCGCGCGTCGGTCGGCGACTTCTGCTCGGCCTGTTTCACCGGCGACTACCCGCTGGCGGTGACCGACCGCGCGGCGTTGAGCGAGGAGCGCCGGCGGCGGTAGGCTGCGCAGGGCGGGTCCGGAACGGGGCGCGGCGGGCGCCCGGAGGAGCGATCGTGGCCGAGGGGAGCGGGAACCAGCCGGGGAAGCCCGGGATGACCTACCGCGACGCGGGGGTCGACATCGACGCCCAGGACCGGGCGCTGGCGATGATCAAGGGGCACCTGGCGGCGACGCGCACGCCGGGCGTGCTGTCGGACCTCGGCAGCTTCGGCGGGCTGTTCCGCGTCCCGGCCGACGTGCCCGACCCGGTGCTGGTCGCCAGCACCGACGGCGTCGGGACCAAGCTGATGGTCGCGTGGAAGGCGGGCCGCCACGACACGGTCGGCGAGGACCTGGTCAACCACTGCGTCAACGACATCCTGGTGATGGGGGCGCGGCCGCTCTTCTTCCTCGACTACCTCGCCACCGGCCGGCTCGACCCGGCGGTGGCCGAGCGGCTGGTCGCGGGCGTGGCCCGGGGTTGCCGCGCCAACGGCTGCGCGCTGATCGGTGGCGAGACGGCCGAGATGCCGGAGATGTACGGCGACGGCGAGTACGACCTGGCCGGGACGATCGTCGGGATCGTGGCGCGGGGCGCGATCCTCGACGGCTCCGCGGTGCGGACCGGCGACCTGGCCTACGGCCTGCCCTCGACCGGGCTCCACACCAACGGCTACTCGCTGGCGCGGCGGATCGTGTTCGGGACGCTGGGCCTCGGCCCCGACGACGAGATCCCCGGCACCGGGACGAGCGCGGCCGACGCGCTGCTGGCCGTGCACAAGAGCTACCTGCCGGCGCTCGACGGGGCGCTGGCGACAGGGCTGGTCCACGCGCTGGCCCACATCACCGGCGGCGGCCTGACCGACAACGTGCCGCGCGTGCTGCCGGAGGGGACGGCGCTCGAGGTCGAGCTGGGGTCGTGGCCGGTTCCGCCGCTCTTCACGGCGCTGCACCGGGCCGGGAACGTCCCCGACGACGACATGCTGCGGACCTTCAACATGGGGGTCGGAATGGTCGCGCTGGTCGCGCCGGGCGACGCGAAGGCCTTCGAGGCCGAGCTGGCCGGGCGCGGCGAGACGGCGTGGCCGATCGGGCGGGTCGTGCCGGGCGACCGGCGCGTCGTCTACAGGGGGGCGCTGCGATGACGCCGGCGACGAAACCCGGGGCGAAGCGGGTCGGGATCCTGATCTCCGGGCGCGGCTCGAACATGGTCGCCCTGCTGGAGGGGATGCGCGCCGGTGAGATCCCGGCGGAGCCGGCGGTCGTGGTCTCGAACGATCCCGGGGCCGCCGGGCTGGCCAAGGCCCGGGCCTACGGCGTGGCGACCGCGGTCGTGCCGCAGCAGGAGTTCAAGGGCAAGGGGCGGCAGGCCCACGACGAGGCCGTCGCGGCCGAACTGGACCGGCACGGCGTCGAGATCGTCTGCCTCGCCGGCTACATGCGGATCCTCTCGCCCTGGTTCGTCGAGCGCTACCACGGCCGGCTGCTGAACATCCACCCCGCGCTGCTGCCGTCGTTCCCGGGGCTGCACGGCGCGAAGCAGGCGCTCGACCACGGCGTGCGCGTCACCGGCTGCACCGTGCACTTCGTCGACGCCCAGGTCGACCACGGGCCGATCGTCGCGCAGGCCGCCGTCGCCGTGCAGCCGGGCGACACGGAGGAGACGCTGGCGGCCCGGATCCTCGAGCAGGAGCACCGGGTCTACCCGCTCGCGCTGCGCCTGCTGGCGGAGGGGCGGCTGACGATCGAGGGGCACCGCGTCGCCGTCGCCGGCGAGGAGCCCGGGTTCCCGCAGGCCGTCGTCAGTCCCGACCCGGGCGATCCGCTCGCCTCGCGCTGACGCCGTGACGGCCGACGCCAAGCGCCACGCCTGGCGGGCGATCGTCCTGTTCGGCGTCGTCAGCCTGTTCGCCGACATCACCTACGAAGGGGCGCGCAGCATCAGCGGCCCCTTCCTCGAGAGCCTCGGGGCGAGCGCGGCGGTCGTCGGGTTCGCGGCCGGGGCGGGAGAGCTGATCGCCTACGGGCTGCGGCTCCTCTCCGGGATGTGGGCCGACCGCTCGCGCCGCTACTGGGCCCTGACCTTCGCCGGCTACGCGATCAACCTGCTCGCCGTGCCGCTGCTCGCGCTGGCGGGGGCGTGGCCCGTGGCGGTGGGGCTGCTGCTGGTCGAGCGCTTCGGCAAGGCGCTGCGCAACCCCTCGCGCGACGCGATCATGGCCGGCGCCGCGCTGACCGTCGGAACGGGGCGCGGCTTCGCGCTGCACGAGGCGCTCGACCAGATCGGGGCGGTGACCGGGCCGCTCGTCGTGACGGCGGCGCTGGCCTGGGGCGGGGGCTACCGCGCGGCCTTCGCGGTGCTGCTCGTCCCCGCGCTGCTGGCGCTCTCGACCCTGTCCTGGGCGCGGGTCGAGACCGGCGGCCTCGCGCCGAGCTCGAAGGTGCCGCACGACGCGACGCACGAACCGCTGCCCCGCGCGTACTGGTTCTACCTCGCGGGGGCGGCGCTGCTCGGCGCGGGGCTGGCCGACTTCCCGCTCGTGGCCTTCCGGCTGGCCGACCAGCAGATCG
>CAYZDB010000226.1:0-5214 GCA_964476985.1 uncultured Acidobacteriota bacterium
GTCTTGTCGTGCGAGCCGTACTCCTCGGCCTTCTGGGCCATCAGGCCGACGTTCGAGACGCTCCCCATCGTCGCCGGGTCGAACTGGCCGTGGGCCTTGGCGTCCTCGAGGATCGCGGCGTACATCGTGGCGTAGCAGCGGTCCGGGACCATCGCGATGCAGTCCTGCAGTTCGTCGTTGCGGTTCCAGAGCTTGCCGCCGTCGCGGATCACGTTGGGCATCGAGGCGTCGACGATCACGTCGTTCGGGACGTGGAGGTTGGTGATCCCCTTGCGCGAGTCGACCATCGAGAGCGCGGGGCGGGTGGCGTAGACGGCCTCGATGTCGGCCTCGATCTCGGCCTTCTTGTCCGCCGGGAGCCGCTCCAGCTTGGCCAGCACGTCGGCCAGGCCGTTGTTGACGTTGGCGCCGGCCTGCTTGAGCGCCTCGGCGTGCTTGTCGAGCGCGTCCTTGTAGAAGACCGAGACGCAGTGGCCGAACATGATGGGGTCGGAGATCTTCATCATGGTCGCCTTGAGGTGCAGCGAGAGCAGCACCCCGTCGCGCTTCGCCTCCTCGATCTGCTCGGCGTAGAAGGCGCGCAGGGCGCGGACGTTCATCACCGAGGCGTCGATCACCTCGCCCTGCTGCAGCGCCAGCTTCTCCTTGAGCACCGTGATCCGGCCGTCGGCGCCGGCGAACTCGATCCGGACCTCGGTCGGGGCCTCGAGCGTGGTCGAACGCTCGGTCTCGTAGAAGTCCCCGTGCGTCATGTGGGCCACGCGCGAGCGCGAGCCCGAGGCGGGCCAGGGCTTCATCATCCGGTGCGGGTTCTTCTGGGCGAACTTCTTGACCGCGGCGGCCGAGCGCCGGTCGGAGTTCCCCTCGCGCAGCACCGGGTTCACCGCCGAGCCGAGGCACTTCGCGAAGCGCTGCTGGAGCGCCCGCTCGGCCTCGTCCTTCGGCTCCTCGGGGTAGTCCGGGATGTCGTAGCCCTTGGCCTGCAGCTCCTTGATCGCGGCCACGAGCTGGGGGACCGAGGCGCTGACGTTGGGGAGCTTGATGATGTTGGCGTCGGGGCTCTTCGTCAGCTCGCCCAGCTCCGCCAGGTGGTCCGCGACCTTTTGATCAGCGGTCAGTTTCTCGGGGAAGTTGGCGATGATCCGGCCGGCCAGCGAGATGTCGCTCAGCTCGACCTCCACGCCGGTCCCCCGCGTGAACGCCTGAACGATCGGGAGAAGTGCGTAAGTCGCCAGGGCCGGGGCTTCGTCGATCTTGGTCCAGATGATTTTCGCGGTCTTCATGGGTCTTCCTCGCGGGATGGTCCGGCGGTGGAAAAGGGCGCCGCAGTCTAGCGCGACCCGCGGCGCGCCGGGCGAGCCCCCGGTCGCCGAGCGCCCCGCGAGGCGCAGCGTCGTAGAATCCGGGCGGTGACCGGAGAGGGGGGGCCTCGATGTCGGAGCCGCCGTCGCCTTGGGCTCATTTCCTGGGACTGCTCATGCTGATCGGCATCACGCGCTACCTGGGTCACCTCTGGCGGCTCTTCCAGGGCGAACCGGAATCGAAGGACCAGGACCGGCTGCGCCCGATCGCCTCGGCCGCGGGCGAAGGGCCGCTGGACGACCCCCTGACCTCCGACGACCCCGCCCGGCGCGCGGCGCGGCTCGAGGCCTCGCTCGCCGTGCTGAACGAAGAGTACGCGGCGATCCAGACGCTCGACGAGTTCCTCGAGCGCCCGCGCGTCGAGGCGATCGTCGAGTGGATGACCTCGCCGGCCTTCGGCGCCGAGGACCTGTTCGGGATCTACTCCGGCCAGAACCTGCTGCTGGCCTGCGTCGCGACCCGGGCCCTGGCGCTGCGAGCCGACGGCGCGAGCGTGGCCGACCGGGTGCGGGCCACGATGAGCCGGTACCACAGCTGGACCCGGGTCCTGGCGCTGCGTCTGCTCGACACCCACGTCCCGCCGCCCAAGCCGCTGATCGGGCCGATCCTGGCCTCGATCGACGAGACCTGGAACAGCGAGGACGGGCTGTCGCTCCTCACCAGTTTCGCCCGTTCGCGGGCCTCGCGGGGCGAGTGGCTGACCTTCGACGGCACGCTCAACGGTGTCTCGAGAAGCCGGCTCGCGATCATCAAGCCGTACGTCGAGCGGATGGGCGAGGCGGCCGAGCCGCTGCGCGTCGAGCTGCGCAGCGTGAGCGGGATGCTGCTGGACGAGGACTTCCTGAGCTCGTTCGGGCGGGTCTGGCCGCGCGAGCGCGAGGCCGGAGTCGCGACGATCGTCGAGCACGACGCGCTGGCCGCCGAGGCGACCGCGATCGAGCAGGCGTTGACGGGGGACCCGCCGCGCTCGGTCCTGCTGGTCGGCCCGCAGGGGGTGGGCAAGACCAGCCTGGCCCGCGTCGTGCTGGAGCGGCTGCAGCAGCGCGACTGGACCGTCTTCGAGGCCGCGCCCGAGGAGCTGAACGCCGACCAGAAGTGGGTCGGCGCGCTGGAGGGGCGGGTCCAGCAACTGGTCCGCGAGATCGACCGGGGAAAGCGCGTCGTCTGGCTGGTCCGCGACTTCCCTTCCCTGGCCTGGACCGGGATCTCGATGCACACCCCGACCAGCGCGCTGGACATGGTCCTGCCGGTGATCGAGCGCGGCGACATCGTCGTTCTGGGGACCGCCGAGCCGGCCGCCCACGAGCGGATGCTGCTGGCCAAGCCGCGGGTCCGGACCGCGCTCGAGGAGCGGCGGCTGGCGCCGCTCGAGCGCGAGGCGACGCTGGCGCTGGTCGGCCGGTGGCTGGCCCAGGAGCGCGCGCGCGGCGCCGCACCCGAGGCCCCCGAAGAGGTGCTGCGCGAGGCCTGGAACCTGACGCGGCAGTACGTGGCCGAGGCCGTCCCGCCGGGCAACCTCTTCCGGCTGGTGCACGGCGCGCTGCGGCGCCGGCCGCGCGAGGCGCTGGGCGAGGGCGCGCCGCCGCTCGGCGCGGGCGAGCTGGTCGCCGCGCTCTCGGCGATGACCGGCCTGCCGGCGACGCTGCTCGACGAGCGCGAGCGGCTCGACCTGGCCGCGCTGCGCGGACACTTCGAGGACCAGGTCATCGGCCAGCCCGAGGCGATCGACTGCCTGGTGGAGCGGCTGGCGATGGTCAAGGCGGGCGTGACCGACCCGCGCCGGCCGCTGGGGGTCTTCCTGTTCGTCGGCCCGACCGGGACCGGCAAGACCGAGCTGGCCAAGGCGCTCGCCAGCTTCGTCTTCGGCGACGCGGCGCGGATGATCCGGCTCGACATGAGCGAGCTGGCGCACCCCGACGCGATCGGCCGGATCGTCGGCGAGCCGAACGCCTCCCCCGGCCACCAGGCGCTGGTCGACCAGGTCCGGATGCAGCCCTTTTCGCTGCTGCTGCTCGACGAGTTCGAGAAGTCGCACCCGGCGGTCTGGGACCTCTTCCTGCAGGTCTTCGACGACGGCCGGCTGACCGACCGCCGTGGCCGCACCGCCGACTTCCGCCACACGATCATCATCATGACCTCGAACCTGGGCGGCCAGATCCCGGCCGGCTCGACGGTCGGCTTCACCGACGACAGCGGGCGCTTCAGCGCCGCGTCGGTCGAGCGCGCGGTGGCCCGCGCCTTCCGCAAGGAGTTCCTCAACCGGATCGACCGGGTCGTCGTCTTCCGGCCGCTGACCCGCGAGACCATGCGCGAGGTGCTCAAGAAGCAGCTGCGCGAGAGCTTCCTGCGGCGCGGCCTGCGCAACCGCCAGTGGGCGGTGGAGTGGGACGACGCGGCGCTCGACTTCCTGCTCGAGCGCGGCTTCACGGTCGACCTGGGGGCGCGGCCGCTGCAGCGCGCGATCGAGCGCTACGTGCTGGCCCCGCTGGCCAAGACGATCGTCGACCACGAGGTCCCGCAGGGGGACCAGTTCCTGTTCGTGCACCGCGAGCGGGACGGGCTGTCGGTCGAGTTCGTCGACCCCGACGCCCCGGTGCCGGCGGCCGCGCCTGGACCGGCCGCCGCGGGGGTGGCCGCGGGCGGCGCCGCCCCGGACGGGCACGACCTGGACGCGCTGGCGGCGCGGCTCGCGGCGCTCGAGGCCCGGGTCCGCGGCACCGCCTGGCGCGACGCGCAGCGCGGCGAGCTGGAGCTGACCGGCCTCGACGCCTTCTGGAGCGCGCCCGATCGCTTCGCGATCCTCGACCGGATCGAGTACCGCGACCGGATCGGCCACGCGCTGCAGTCGGCCCAGTCGCTGCTCGCGCGGCTGCGCGGCAGCTCCGGCGCGGCGCGCGGGCGCGGCCCGGCGCCGCAGGTCGAGCGGCTGGCGCAGCGCCTGCACCTGCTCGAGACGGCCTGCGACGACGTCGAGCAGGAGCGGCCGCACGACGCCTTCCTCTCGATCGAGTCGACCTCCGACGCCGGCCGGCGGCCGCCCCCCGAGGCGCTCGCCTTCTCGCGCCGGCTGGGGGAGATGTACCGGCGCTGGGCCGACCGGCGCGGGATGCGCCTGGCCGAGCTCGACCGCTCCCCAGACGGCGCCGCCGGCTTCCGGCTGGTGCTCTCGATCTCCGGGCTCGGCGCCCACGCCCTGCTGGCCCCGGAGGACGGCTGGCACCTCTACGAGGTCCCGGCCGGCAAGGGGCACGAGTTCGACCGCTGGCAGACCCGGGTGCGGGTCGTGCCGCAGCCCCCCGAGCCGCCGCACGCCGCGCGGATCGACCTGAACGAGCAGGCGCGCCGCACGCTGGCGGCCGCTCCCTCGGTCACCGGGACGATCGTGCGCCACTACCGCGAGCAGCCCTCGCCGCTGGTCCGCGACCACGTGCGCGGCTATCGCACGGGGCGGCTGGACCTGGTGGAGGGGGGGGACTTCGACCGGATCGCGGCCGGCGAGGAGGACTGACCGCTACTTCGCGATGTTGAGGGCGGTCCCGGGCGTCAGCACGCTGTCGCGCGCGATGTCGTTGGCCTGGCAGATCTTCTCGACCGTGGTGCCGTAGCGCTGGGCGATCCGGAAGAGCGTCTCGCCCTTGCGCACGACGTGGACCGTGGCGACCCGCGTCTCGGCCTGCTTCGCGCTGCCGGAGGCCGGTTCGGCCGTGGCCGCGGCCGAGCCGCGTCCCGGCACGGTCAGCCGCTGGCCGACCTTGATCGTCGACTTCGCGGACAGCCCGTTGGCCCGCAGCAGCTGGTCGAGCGCGACCCCGTAGCGGCGCGCGATCGCCGAGGCGGTCTCGCCGGGCACCA
>CAYZDB010000227.1:0-3494 GCA_964476985.1 uncultured Acidobacteriota bacterium
CAGCGCCAACAAGAACACGATCAAGATCATCGGCGAGGAGACCGAGTTCAACGCGCAGGGCTACTTCGTCTACGACTCCAAGAAGGCCGGCGCGGCGACCGTCTCGCACCTGCGCTTCGGCAAGCGGCCGATTCTCGCGACCTACCTGCTGGACCAGGCCGACTTCGTGGGCTGCCACCAGTGGGTCTTCCTCGAGAAGTTCGACATGCTCGAGAAGGCCAAGGCGGGGGCCGTCTTCCTGCTCAACAGCCCGTACTCCGCGGCCGAGGTCTGGGACCGGCTGCCGCGCCTGCACCAGCAGCGGATCCTCGAGAAGAGACTGCGCTTCTTCGTGATCGACGCCTACAAGGTGGCGCGCGAGGCCGGCATGGGGAGCCGGATCAACACGATCATGCAGACCTGCTTCTTCGCGATCTCCGGGGTGCTCCCGCGCGAGGAGGCGATCACCCAGATCAAGGACGCGGTCAAGAAGTCCTACGGCATGAAGGGCGACGCGGTCGTGCGCCAGAACTTCGCGGCGATCGACCTGACGCTCTCGAACCTGTTCCAGGTCGAGGTGCCGGACCGGGTGAGCTCCACCCTCGAGCTGCCGCCGGTCGTCCCCTCGTTCGCGCCCGAGTTCGTGCAGAAGGTGACGGCCGAGATCATCCGCGGCCACGGCGACGACCTGCCGGTCAGCGCGATGCCGGTCGACGGGACCTTCCCCACCGCCACCGCGCAGTACGAGAAGCGCAACATCGCGCTCGAAATCCCCGTCTGGGACCCCGAGGCCTGCATCCAGTGCGGCAAGTGCGTGATCATCTGCCCGCACGCCGCGATCCGGATGAAGGTCTTCGACCCGGCGCTGGCGGCCGGGGCTCCTCCGACCTTCAAGCACACCGAGTACAAGACCAAGGACTTCAAGGGGATGGCCTACTCGCTCCAGACCGCGCCGGAGGACTGCACCGGCTGCGCGCTCTGCGTGCACTTCTGCCCGGCCAAGAACAAGACGCAGCCGAAGCTGAAGGCGATCAACATGGAGCCGCAGATGCCGCTGCGCGAGAGCGAGCGCGCCAACTACGCCTTCTTCCTGGACCTTCCGGAGGTCGACCGCACGCAGCTCAACGTCGCGACCGTCAAGGGCTCGCAGTTCCTGCAGCCGCTGTTCGAATACTCGGGGGCCTGCTCGGGCTGCGGCGAGACGCCCTACGTCAAGCTGATGTCGCAGCTGTTCGGCGACCGGGCGGTGATCGGCAACGCCACCGGCTGCTCCTCGATCTACGGCGGCAACCTTCCGACGACCCCCTGGACCGTCAACCGGGAGGGCCGCGGGCCGGCCTGGTCCAACTCGCTGTTCGAGGACAACGCCGAGTTCGGCCTGGGCTTCCGGCTGACGATCGACCAGCACGCGCAGTTCGCGCGCGAGCTGGTGCGCGAGCTGGCCGGGGAACTCGGCGGCGAACTGGCGGCCGGGCTCCTCGACAGCCCGCAGAAGACCGAGCAGGAGGTCGCGGCCCAGCGCGAGCGGGTCGCGGCGCTGCGCGGGAAGCTCTCCGGGATGAAGGGGGAGAAGGCCGCCCGGCTGGCCGACGTCGCCTACGCCCTCGTCCGGCACAGCGTCTGGATCGTGGGGGGCGACGGCTGGGCCTACGACATCGGCTACGGCGGACTCGACCACGTCCTGGCCTCGGGCCGCGACGTCAACATCCTGGTGCTCGACACCGAGGTCTACTCCAACACCGGCGGCCAGATGTCCAAGGCCACGCCGCTCGGCGCGGTCGCCAAGTTCGCGGCCGGCGGCAAGCCGCGCCCCAAGAAGGACCTGGGCCTGATGGCGATGGCCTACGGCGACGTCTACGTCGCCCAGCTCGCGATGGGGGCCAACGACACCCAGACCGTGAAGGCCTTCGTCGAGGCCGAGGCCTGGGAAGGCCCCTCGATCCTGATCGCCTACTCGCACTGCATCGCGCACGGGATCAACATGTCGCGGGCGACCGACCAGCAGAAGCGCGCGGTCGATTCCGGCCACTGGATGCTCTACCGCTACAACCCCGCGCTGCTGGCCGAGGGCAAGAACCCGATGATCCTCGACTCGCGCCAGCCGACCCTGCCGATCGCCGAGTACATGCTCAGCGAGGCCCGCTACAAGATGCTCACCAAGTCCCATCCCGACGCGGCCGAGCGGTTCCTGGCCCAGGCCCAGCGCGACGCCACGGCGCGCTGGCGCCGCTACGAGCAGCTGGTCGCGCTTCACGCCGCCGAAGTCGGTGCGCCGGCCGGCGCGCCGCGCCCCTGAGAGAGGGAGGAAGACCGATGATCGACCTCAGCACGAGCTACATGGGCGTCGCGCTCAAGAGCCCCCTGGTGCCGTCGGCCGCGCCGCTCTCGAAGGAGATGGACACGCTGCGCCAGATGGAGGACGCCGGGGCGTCGGCGGTGGTGCTCTACTCGCTGTTCGAAGAGCAGATCGACTTCGAGGCGCTGGAGATCGACCACTACCTGGAGTACGGCTCGGAGAGCTTCGCCGAGTCGCTGTCCTACTTCCCCGAGCCGCGCGAGTTCCGGCGCGGCCCCGAGGAGTACCTCGACCACATCCGCAAGGCCAAGGAGGCGCTCGAGGTCCCGATCATCGCCTCGCTCAACGGGCGCTCGCCGGGCGGCTGGACCGAGTACTCGAAGAAGTTCGAGCAGGCCGGCGCGGACGCGATCGAGCTGAACGTCTACTTCCTGCCGACCGACCCGCACCAGCCGGTCTCCGAGATCGAGGGGATCTACGGCGACATCGTGGCCGACATCAAGAAGGAAGTGAAGATCCCGATCGCCGTCAAGATGCACCCCTACTTCACCTCGATCCCGTTCACCGCGCGCGTCCTGGTCGAGAAGGGGGCGGACGGCCTGGCGCTGTTCAACCGCTTCTACCAGCCCGACATCGACCCCGAGAACCTCGAGGTCTTCCCGAACCTCCAGCTCTCGACCCCCTGGGACTCGCGGCTGGCCACGCGCTGGCTGGCGATCCTCTACGGCCGCGTGCGAGCCGACCTGGCGGCGACCGGCGGCGTCCACAGCGGGCGCGATGCGGTGAAGATGCTGATGGCCGGGGCCTCGGTCGTGCACATGACCTCGGCGCTGCTGAAGTACGGGGTCTACCACCTCAAGCGCGTCGAGGAGGAGCTGCGGACCTGGATGGAGGAGAACGAGTACGCCTCGGTGAAGCAGCTGGTCGGGGTGATGAGCCAGAAGTCGTCGCCCGATCCGGCGGCGTTCGAGCGGGCGAACTACATCAAGGTTCTGCAATCCTTTAAGTAGACTCTGGGGTTCGTTCCTTGGGCGGGCGCGCTGCAGCCGACGGGCGCTGCGCGCCCGCGGCTGAGCGCTCGGGGGCGGTTAGGGCAGCCCGCGGGCGCGGCGCGACCGAGAGGCTGAGCGCGCTGGGGGCCGATGGAGCTGCCGGTGGCTGAGGCCTCTTTCCCGGTCGGAGGTGGCGCGTGGATCGCTCGCTCGGAGTCCTGGGGTGC
>CAYZDB010000227.1:3594-5195 GCA_964476985.1 uncultured Acidobacteriota bacterium
CCTCTTTCCCGGTCGGAGGTGGCGCGTGGATCGCTCGCTCGGAGTCCTGGGGTGCGTGTTCGGCTTCGTCGCGGTGGCGGCGGGGGCGTTCGGTGCGCACGCGCTGAAGGACCGGCTGCCGGCCGATCTGCTGGCGATCTTCGAGACGGGGGCGCGGTACCAGCTGGCGCACGCCGTCGCCCTGCTGTTCGCGGCGCTGCTGGCGGAGCGGGCCGGGAAGGCGGGCCGCCGGGCGCGTGCGGCGGGGTGGCTGTTCGTCGCCGGGATCGTGGTCTTCTCGGGGAGCCTGTACGCGCTGGCGCTGAGCGGGGTGCGCGCGTGGGGAGCCGTGACGCCGATCGGCGGCGTGGCGTTCCTCGCGGGGTGGGCGGTCCTGGCGTGGGCCGTGGCGCGGGGAGAGGACGGGCCGTGGCGGTCGCCCGGCGGGCGGGACGCCGCGGATTGACCCTCTCGCGGGGCGGGTGCTAACCTCAAGATTACCGGTTCCTTAGACGATGGACGCTCTGCTCGTTGGCCCAACGAGGAAGGTCCCATGCTGCGACAGGTGCGCATCGAGAACCTGGTTCTCGCCCGCGAGCTGCTGCTGGAATTCGATCCAGGGCTGAACCTGATCACCGGCGAGACCGGGGCCGGGAAGTCGCTCATCGTCGGCGCGGTGGCGCTCGCGCTCGGGGGGCGGGGCGAGGCCGCGATGGTCCGCCAGGGTGAGGACCGCGCCGTGGTCGAGGCGCTCTTCGACGTCGCGGAGCGGCCCGACCTGCAGCAGCGGCTGACGCGCGCCGGTTACGACGTCGCGGGGAACGAGGTCCTGGTCCGGCGCGAAGTCGGCGCCGACGGCCGGTCGCGCGCCTTCCTGAACGGCGCGTCGGTGACGATCGCGCTGCTCAAGGACCTCCTGGCGGGCCTGGTCGAGATGCACGGGCAGCACGAGCCGCAGACCCTGTTCCAGCCCGAGCTGCACCGCGCGATCCTGGACCGCTTCGGGCGCCACGAGGAGCTCCTGGCCGAGGTGCGGCGCGAGTCGACGGCGATCCGCGACATCGACCAGCGGCTGTCCGAACTGGCCGACCGGGCCGCGCAGCGGCAGGCGCGGATCGAGCTGGTGACCTTCCGGCTGGCCGAGTTCGACGCGGTGCGGCCGCTGCCCGGCGAGGAGCAGAAGCTGCGCGCCGAGCGCGAGCGGCTGCGTCACGCCGAGGCGCTGGGCGAGGCGCTGCGGGCGGCGTTCGAGCTGCTGTACGAAGGCGAGGGCGCGGCGGTCGACCGGGTCCACGCGGCGTCGCGGCGGCTGCGGCCCCAGGGGAGCGTGGATCCGCTCTACACCGACCTGGCCGACCGGCTGGACGACGTTCGCTCGCAGATCGACGACGTCGCGGCCGACATCCGGAGCCAGCTCGACGAGGCCGCCGCCGACCCGGCGCGGCTCGAGCAGCTCGAGGAGCGGCTGGTGGCGCTCGAGCGGCTGCGCCGCCGGTTCGACGGGGCCTCGCTGGAGGACATCGTCGGCGAGGCGGATTCGATGCGACGCGAGCTGGGCGAGCTGGTCGGGCCGGGGGACTCGGCCGAGAAGCTGTCGCGCGAGCGGGCGGCGCGGGTCGCGG
>CAYZDB010000228.1:0-5192 GCA_964476985.1 uncultured Acidobacteriota bacterium
ATGCCGACGGGAGCGGCGACGGGTGCGACGCCGATCGCGACGGGGACGGGGTCACCGACGCCCTCGACAACTGCCCCCGAGCGAGCAATCCCAACCAGGAGGACACCGACCGCGACCGGGTCGGCGAGGCCTGCGACGACGACGATGGCGACGCCGTCCCCAACGCGACCGACCTCTGCCCGGCCGTCTACGATCCCGGCCAGCGCGACGCCGACGGCGACGGGTCCGGCGACGCCTGCGAAGCCGACGACGACGCCGATGGTGTCGAAGACGCGGCCGACGACTGCCCGGTCGTCGCCAACGCGAACCAGGCGAACCGAGACGGTGACGCGCACGGCGACGCCTGCGACAACTGCGTCGACACGCCCGCGGAGTCCCAGCTCGACACCGACGGCGACGGGCTGGGCGATCCGTGCGACGGCGATCGCGACAACGACGGCGTGGTCAACGAGGCCGACAACTGCGTCGGCACGCCCAATCCCACGCAGGCCGACTTCGACGGCGACGGGGTCGGCAACGCCTGCGACCCCCCCGAGCAGCGCCAGGTCTACGAGGACATCCGGTTCTTCGAGCTGGAGCGGACCGTGCAGTGGCCGCTGGCGCTCGACCTGCCGGTCGAGATCGGCGTGCCGCTCTGTCCGGCCTGCGGCGGCGCCGAACTGCCGGCGGGATTCCGGCCAGAGATGACGGTGCGCATGTCCACGCCGTTCCTGGCCCTCGTGCGCGACGCCGGCACCGGCCGCGCGCTGGCCGTCACCGCGGAGCCGGCGCTCGAGCAGCACCTGCGCTTCCAGCCCGAGAGCCACGCCTTCAGCCGCTTCGACCTCGGCCCGCCCACGAAGGGCGGTGCCGCCGGGCCGCCGCCCGGCCTGCCGCCGTTCGTCGGCGCCGCGCAGCGGCGCTACGCGCTGGAGTTGTACCCGCCCCCGGGGACCGACCGCGCGCCCGGTTACGGCGTGCAGATCCTGCACACGCAGTGCGTGGACGCCGACGGGGACGGTTTCGTCGAGTCCGGGCTCGAGGGCTGCCCGGGACCGGGTGACTGCGACGACGCCGAGTGGCGGCGCGCGCCGGGTCGCGTCGAGGCCTGCGACGGGCTCGACAACGACTGCGACGGCCTCGCCGACGAAGACCCCGCGCGGCCGCCGGGCACGGCCCGGCTGTTCGTGCGCCCGGCCGCGGGCGGCCCGGACGCTGCGAGCGAGATCTGGTGGACCGAGCTGATGGATGTGGCGGGCTACGACCTGGTGCGCGGCAGCGTGGGCGAGTTGCGAGCGGGCGGCGGTGACTTCGGCACCGCGGCGGAAACCTGCCTTGCCAACGACACGATCGCAACGAGCCAGCAGGACGCTTCCCGCCCGAAGGTCGGCGACGCCTTCTTCTACCTCGTGCGCGGCGCGAGCTGCGCGGGCAGCGGGACCTTCGACGAGGGCCAGGCGGGGCAGCAGGGATCGCGCGACACGGCGGAGGCGTGCGGGCCCTGACCGGGAGGAGGGACCGGCATTGGCGGGGCTTACCTGCCGAGGTGTAGCATTTAGCGGCTCTCGAAAGGAGACTCCCAATGGCTGACAAGAAGATCATCGCCGTCGTCGGCGCCACGGGCGCCCAGGGCAGCGGGCTGGTCCGCGCGATCCTCGCCGACCCCAGCGGCGGATTCGCCGCCCGTGCGATCACCCGCGACGCGAACAGCGACAAGGCGAAGGAGCTGGCGAGGCTCGGCGCCGAGGTCGTGACCGCCGACGTCGACGACGTCGAGAGCCTGAAGAAGGCCTTCGCCGGCGCGTACGGCGCGTTCTGCGTCACCTTCTTCTGGGAGCACTTCTCCGGCGAGAAGGAGACCGCGCAGGCCACCGCGATGGCCGAGGCGGCGAAGGCCGCCGGCGTCCAGCACGTGATCTGGTCGACGCTCGAGGACACGCGCAAGTGGGTCCCGCTGTCCGACGACCGGATGCCGACGCTGCAGGGCCGGTACAAGGTCCCGCACTTCGACGCCAAGGGCGAGGCCGACGCGGTCTTCGCGCGGCTCGGCGTGCCGACGACCTACCTGCTGACGTCGTTTTACTGGGAGAACTTCATCTTCTTCGGGATGGGCCCGAAGAAGGGCCCCGACGGCGTGCTGGCCTTCGCGATGCCGATGGGGGACGCCAAGCTCCCCGGGATCGCGGCCGGGGACATCGGGCGCTGCGCCTACGGGATCTTCAAGAGCGGCCGGACGCTGGTCGGCCAGCGCATCGGGATCGCCGGCGAGCACCTGACCGGCGCGGAGATGGCGGCCGGGTTGACCCGGGCGCTGGGCCAGGAGATCCGGTACGCCGCCGTCGAGCCCGAGGTCTACCGCGGCTTCGGCTTCCCGGGCGCCGACGACATCGGGAACATGTTCCAGTTCAACCGCGACTTCTCGAAGGACTTCTGCGCCGCGCGCCCGATCGACGGGTCGCGGGCCCTCAACCCGCAGCTGCAGTCGTTCGAGACCTGGCTCGCAAAGCACAAGGACCGGATCCCGCTCGGCTGAGCGGGGCCGGCCCCTGCCGCCTCCGCAACGGACGGATCAGGGGCAGAGGCTCGGGCCGTAGGCGGGGGCGCGCTCGGCGCCGGCACTGGTTCTGCCGAGCGAGCCCTCGCCCGCACCGTTGCGCGCGCCGATCACGAACATCGTGTTGCTCGGCAGCGACGGCAGCAGCGCGGTCGTCGCGGCGCCCAGGTTCTGGTTGCAGGCCGCGCGGAAGCTCCCCGGCAACGGCGACTGGTAGAGCGCGTACTGCTCGACCGGCCCGCCGCTCTTCGGGGCCGACCAGCTCAGCCGGTACTGCGTCCCCTCGCGCCGGATCGTGAACGGCGCGCCGCCGGCCTTCACGTCGGCGGCCTCGCCCGGCAGCGTCACGGCGCCGGGGCGCGGGCCGTAGACCGGCGCCGGGGCGCCGTACTCGTAGGCCCCCATGTCCGGCGCGCTGCCCGCGTAGCCGTCGTTGATCCCGGGCAGCGGCTTGCCGGCGTCGACCGCCAGCGCCGCCGGGCGCAGCCGCAGGTCGTACTCGCTGGTGGCGTAGGTCCGCCCCTCGCCCGCGGGGTACGAGGCGCTCTGGAACGCGGAGTAATCCAGCTCCTTCCCGTGCTGCTCGAACCCCTCGCCCGCGTAGAACGCCGGCAGGTCGGCGTAGTTGCGCCAGTCGCTGCCCAGGTAGGGAGCGCGGTTCCACTTGATCAGCCGCGAGCCGGAGGATCCGGTGTACCCGTTGTGGTCGATCCGGGTGCGCGGGTGGGTCGCGGCGCCGGTGTAGACCTGCAGGTCGGAGGTCGACGGGTTGGCGATCGTGACGTTGTTGTGGAGCTGGGCGTTGAGCCAGCCGCTGTCGGAGTTCCACGAGAAGTCGTGCACGACCAGCGTGTTGTGGAACGCCTCCAGCCCCGCCGCCTGGTTGTGGAACTTGAAGGAGTTGGCGTCCATGTTGTACGCCACGTTGCGGATGAAGTAGGCCGGCCCGCCGTACTGGGGCTGCGCCGACAGCGCGGTGTGCGCGTTGGTCATCCGGTTGGAAAGGAACCGGATGTTGTGGAAGTTGTAGTCCGAGCTGAGCGCGTCGTCGAAGCACTCGTACAGCTCGTTCCCGGCGACGTCGATGTTCAGCGAGGGCGGGTTGCGCCAGTCCACGGTGGCGTTGGTGACCTGCCCGCCGCCGGTGTCGCTGTGCGCGATGCAGTCCCAGAACTTCCCGACCCGGTTGTTCTCGACGACGTGTCCCTTGCCGTAGACCCGGATCCCGGTGTGGCTGATCGAGTAGGACTGGTCGGAGTAGGGGTACCACTGCGAGTTCCAGCCGGCGATGTCGTTGTCGGCGATCACCCACTTCGCGTCCTTCGCGGAGGGGCTGGCGCCGCCGCCGACGCCGGCGTAGACGGCTTCCATCTTGATGCCGCGGACGGTCAGGCCCAGCGCGTCGGTGCCGGAGAAGACGGTCCCCGCGTTCTTCACGGTGAAGCGCTCGAAGGTCAGCCACTTCGTGCCGCCGACCATGAAGTAGCCGGCGCTGTTGGAGCGCGACGGGCTGACCCCGGCGTCGAAGATCACGAGGTCGCGCCCCTCGCCGCGGAAGGTGATCGGGCTGGTCTCGCTCGTGGCGCGGCTGGAGAGCGAGCGCAGGTCGATCGCCTGGGTCCTGACGTAGGTCCCGGCGTGGATGAAGACGACCTCGCCCGGCTGCGCCGCGTTCGCGGCCGCCACGATGTCGGTGTAGCAGGGGGTCAGCTTGTCGGCCCCGACGCAGCTCGTGTAGACGTGGCGGGTCGCCGTGCCGCGCAGCCGGACCGGCTCGCTGCGGGTCATCTGGGCGAAGGTCGTCGAAGCCGTTCCCGTGATGCCGTCGGGGTCCGAAAGCGTAATCCGGACCTCGTAACTGACACCGGGAGTCAGGTTAAGCACGCTCCCGGCGAAGAGGTTGCCCGAGACCCAGCCGTCCCGGCCGGCGGGCTCCGAGTGGACCCGCAGCATCGGGTGGCCGAGGCTCCAGACGCTGTCCCCCTGCAGCCGGTACTCGACCTTCGCCTCGGCGTCCTTGTCGTCGTCGCCGCTCACGATCCAGCGGAAACCGAGGCTCCGCAGGGTCGGTTCGTCCAGCTTGAACTCCCCGGGAACCAGGTCGTTCCCGGCCGCCGCGGGGAGGGACGCGGCCGCCAGGAGCGCCAGGCTGACCGCGGTGAAGAGAGCTCTCGCCATCGGATCCCGATCCGTCCGCACCGTCCCCGGGGGGACGGTTTGCAAGATCGGGGCCGAGTGGGAGCGGCCTATCGCCCGCCAACGTCGATCAGCTGGACGGTCACCTCGCGCCGCCGGCCCTCGCGCTCGATCGCCAGCCGTGCGGGCTTGCCGACGCCGATCTCCTCGAGCCGCTGCGCCAGGTCGTCGGTCGACTTCACCGGCTGCCCATCGACGCCGACGATCACGTCGCCCAGCGCCCAGCCGCGCCGGGTGCGCTGCAGCCCCTGCAGCCCGGCGCGCGCCGCGGGCGTGCCGTCCTGCACCTCGCCGACGATCACCCCCTCGACGCCGGCGCGGCGGGCCTGCGCGTCGGCCAGGATCGAGACGCCGATCCCGGGCTGGACCGCGCGCCCGGTCGCGATCAGCTGCGGCACCAGCCGCTTGACCGTGTCGACCGGGACCGCGAAGCCGATCCCGGCGCTCGCGCCCGAGGGGCTGT
>CAYZDB010000229.1:0-5180 GCA_964476985.1 uncultured Acidobacteriota bacterium
TTTCGCAGCCACTGGTTCCTTCCGGGCAAGACCGGCGATCTGGGCATCGCACTGACCGTCCAGGTCCACGCGGCCACCGCGGGCGCCCGGACGAAGATCGAGGCTGCCGGCGGCACGCTCGAGCTGCTCGGCGGCACGGCGGACGCTACGCCATGATCGAGAGCTTGCAGAACATCTTCCGGATCAAGGACCTGCGCCAGCGGGTCCTGTTCACCTTCGCCCTGCTCGCGGTCTACCGGCTCGGTGCGTTCGTGCCGATCCCGGGGATCAACCTCGGCGCCCTCCGCTCGTGGTTCGACCAGAACGCGAACTCGGTGTTCGGGCTGGTCGACCTGTTCACCGGCGGCAACTTCTCGAACCTGACGATCTTCGCGCTGGGGATCATGCCTTACATCTCGGCGTCGATCATCCTGCAGCTGCTGGCGGTGATCTGGCCCTACCTGGAGAAGCTGCAGAAGGAAGGCGAGGTCGGGCGCCGCAAGATCACGCAGTACACCCGTTACGGGACGATCGTGCTCTCGATCGTCCAGTCGCTCGGGATCGCGATCTGGGTCACGAAGATCGGCGGCACCTCGCAGCCGATCGTGCTCAACCCGGGCTTCATGTTCTTCTTCACGACCGTGATCACCCTGACCACCGGCACCGCCTTCATCATGTGGCTGGGCGAGCAGATCACCGACCGCGGGATCGGCAACGGGATCTCGCTGATCATCTTCGCCGGGATCGTGGCCGGCGTGCTGCCGTCGGTGATGAACACGGTGCAGGAGCTGATGAACGGCCAGATCGGCCTGCTGACCATCGCCGTGATCCTGGCGGTCATGGTCGCGGTCACCGCGGCGGTGGTCTTCGTCGAGCGCGGCCAGCGCCGGATCCCGATCCAGTACGCCAGCCGGGTCCAGGGGCGCCGGATGATGCGCGGGACCCAGACCTACCTGCCGCTGCGGGTCAACACGGCCGGCGTCATCCCGGTCATCTTCGCCTCCTCGCTGCTGGCCCTGCCGATGGGGCTGTTCAGCTGGGCCAGCTCGATCTGGCCGGACGCCAACTGGCTGCGGGTCGCGAACGAGCAGCTGCAGTGGCGGATGCCGCTCTACGACATCGCCTACGTCCTGCTGATCATCTTCTTCTGCTTCTTCTACACCTCGATCGTCTTCAACCCGATGGACACCGCCGAGAACATGAAGCGGGTCGGCGGGTTCATTCCGGGTGTCCGCCCGGGCAAGTCGACGGCCCAGTACATCGACAGCGTGCTGACCAAGCTGACGACCTCGGGCGCGATCTACCTGGCGCTGATCTCGATCCTCCCGATCTTCCTGCTCTCGGGCGTCCCGCTCGACAAGCTCCGTCCGGCCGCGATGGGCGAGTTCTTCGCCCGCGTGCTGCCGAACTGGGTGCTGAACGGGACCGGGATCCAGTTCTACTTCGGCGGCACCTCGCTGCTGATCGTGATCGGCGTCGCGATGGACACGATCCAGCAGATCGAGAGCCAGCTGGTGATGCGTCACTACGATGGGTTCCTGAAGGGGACCCGGATCAAGGGGCGCCGCAGCTGATGCGGATCGTGCTCTTCGGACCGCCCGGGGCGGGGAAGGGAACCCAGGCGCAGCGGATCGCCGCTGCGTACGGGATCCCCCACATCTCCACGGGCGACATGCTGCGCCAGGCGGTCGCGGCGGGGACGCCGCTGGGGCTGCAGGTCCGGGAGATCCTGGACCGCGGCCACCTGGTGCCGGACGAACTGATCGGCGCGGTGATCGCGGAGCGGATCGCCCGGCCCGACGCGGCCGCCGGCTTCCTGCTGGACGGCTTCCCGAGGACGGTGCCCCAGGTCGGGATCCTCGAGCGGGCGCTGGGGGACCGGCGGCTCGACCGGGTCGTGATGCTGGTCGTCCCGGACGAAGTGGTCGAGGCGCGGATCCTCGGGCGGGCCCTGGCCAGCGCCGGGGGCGAAGGGGGCGCGGTACGGGCCGACGACCGGATCGAGACGATCCGCGAGCGGCTGCGGGTCTACAAGCAGCAGACCGAACCGGTGGCGGAGGTCTACCGGCAGCAGGGCCTGCTGGCGGAGGTGGACGGAACGGGTACCATCGACGAGGTGTTCGGGCTCGTGTCCGGGCTCCTCGGGGGAGCGCGGGGATGATCCCGCGCCGCTCCCCGGACGAGATCGACCGGATCGACCGCGCCTGCGCCCTGGTGCGCGAGGTCCTGGTCGAGCTTTCGGGGGCGGTGCGCGAAGGGGTCGAGACCCGCGAGTTGGACCGGATCGCCGAGCGGCGCGCGGCGGAGGCGGGGGCCAAGCCCGCCTTCAAGGGGTACATGGGCTATCCCGCCAGCCTGTGCATCTCGGTGAACGAAGAGGTGGTCCACGGGATCCCCGGCAAGCGGACGCTCCGCCCGGGGGACCTGGTGAGCATCGACTTCGGCGTCCTGCTCGACGGCTACTACGGCGACGGCGCGGTGACCTGCGCCGTACCGCCGGTGGCCGAGGCGGACGCGAAGCTGTCGGCGGTGACGCGGGAGAGCCTGCTGCTGGCGATCGAGCAGGTCCGGCCCGGCCGGCGGGTGGGTGACATCGGCAGCGCGGTCGAGCAGGCCGCGACGGCCAGCGGGTACGCGGTCGTGCGCGACTTCGTCGGGCACGGCATCGGCACGCGGCTCCACGAGGAGCCGCAGGTGCCGAACTACGGACCTGCGGGACAGGGTGACCGGATCGAGCGCGGCATGGTGCTCGCGATCGAGCCGATGGTGGTGGCCGGGGACGCGGCGGTAAAGGTCCTCGGCGACGGCTGGACCGCGGTGACCCGCGACGGGTCGAAGGCGGCCCACTGGGAACTGGTGGTGGCGGCCACGGACGAAGGCCCCCGGGTGCTGGGCGGCGGGCTGACGGCCCCGTGGAAGGAGTGAGGGCTTGACCAAGGAGGAACCGATCCAGGTCGAGGCGGTCGTGATCGAGACGCTGCCGAACGCGATGTTCCGCGTCGAACTCGACAACGGCCACAAGGTGCTGGCCCACATCTCCGGCCGGATGAGGAAGAACTTCATCCGCATCCTGCCGGGGGACCGGGTTCTGGTCGAGCTTTCGCCGTACGACCTGACCCGGGGCCGCATCATCTACCGCCACAAGTAGAGCGATCGAGGTGGAGCATGAAGGTCAGGGCATCGGTCAAGAAGATGTGCGAGAAGTGCAAGGTGATCAGGCGGCACGGGGTCCTGCGGATCATCTGCGAGAACCCCAAGCACAAGCAGCGCCAGGGCTGAGCCGGGCGCAGGAGTCCTGAGATGGCTCGTATCGCCGGGGTGGATCTCCCCCTCAACAAGCGGGTCGACGTCGGCCTGACCTACATCTTCGGAATCGGCGCCGCCCGGTCCGGCCGGATCCTCGGCACCGCGGGCGTCGATCCCAAGGTGCGCGTCAAGGACCTGACCGAGGACCAGGTGCGCCGGATCCAGCAGATCATCCAGGAAGAGGGCCGGGTCGAGGGCGACCTCCGCAAGGCCATCCAGATGGACATCAAGCGCCTGATCGAAATCGGGTCGTATCGCGGCACCCGGCACCGCCTGGGACTGCCGTGCCGCGGCCAGCGGACCCACACCAACGCGCGCACCAAGAAGGGGCCGCGCGTGGCGGTGGCGGGCAAGAAGAAAGTGAAGAAGTAAACCGATCGGCCGGCGCACGCCGGCCCGGAGAAGCAGGATGGCAAAGGCGGCACCGAAGACGAAGAAGACCGCGCGCCGGCGTGAGAAGAAGAACGTCCCGCACGGCCTGGCCCACATCGCGGCCACGTTCAACAACACGATCGTCACGATCACGGACCCCGTGGGGAACGTGATCTCGTGGGCGAGCGCGGGACGCGCGGGCTTCAAGGGCTCCCGGAAGGGCACCCCGTTCGCGGCGCAGATGGCGGCCACCACCGCGGTCAACGCGGCCAAGGAGCACGGCGTCCGCAGCGTGGACGTCCGGGTCCAGGGCCCGGGGGCCGGCCGGGAGTCGTCGATCCGTGCGCTCGCGGCGGCAGGCCTCGAGGTGCGCTCGATCAAGGATGTCACCCCCATCCCGCACAACGGCTGCCGGCCGCCCAAGCGGCGCCGCGTGTAAGCGAGGGACGAGACGATGGCACGCTACACCGGATCGGTTTGCCGGCTCTGCCGCCGCGAGGGGCTGCAGCTCTTCCTCAAGGGGGAGCGCTGCTTCAAGGACAAGTGTGCCGTCAAGCGCCGCGCGTACGCGCCGGGCCAGCACGGCAAGCGCCGGATCAAGCTGCAGGGCTACGGCCTGCAGCTGCGCGAGAAGCAGAAGGTCAAGCGCATCTACGGGGTGCTGGAGCGCCAGTTCCGGCTCTACTTCGAGCGCGCCTCGCGCAAGAAGGGCGTGACCGGCGAGAACATGCTCCAGCTGCTCGAGCGCCGGCTCGACAACGTGGTGTACCGGCTCGGCTTCGCCGCCTCGCGCTCGCAGGCGCGGCAGCTGGTCAGCCACGGCCACTTCACGGTCTCCGGTCGCAAGGTCGACGTCCCGTCGTTCCAGGTCGTGAAGGGCGACGTCGTCGAGCTGCGCGAGGGGAGCCGGAAGAACGCGCTGGTGCAGGCCAACCTCGACACAGCCCAGGGCCGCGGGATCCCGCCGTGGCTCGAGCTCGACGGGTCCGCCTTCAAGGGCCGCGTCGTGAACCTGCCGCGCCGTGACGACATCCAGCTGCCGATCACCGAGAGCCTGATCGTCGAGCTGTACTCGAAGTAATCGCCCCGGTCGCCGGGCGGCGCTCCGCCGCCGCCCGTGCGCCCAGGAGGAACCATGATCGAGAAGGGATTCCAGAAGCCGAAGTTCCTGGAGGTCGACGGCGCCACGCTCACGGCGCAGTACGGCCGCTTCACCGCGCAGCCCTACGAGCGCGGCTTCGGGACCACGGTCGGTAACAGCCTTCGGCGAATCCTCCTGTCGAGCCTGGAAGGCGCGGCGGTGACCAAGATTCGGATCGCCGGGGCCAGCCACGAGTTCATGAGCCTGCCGGGAGTGATGGAGGATGTGACCGACATCATCCTCAACATCAAACGCCTGGTGGTCCTGTTCGACGGCGAAGGTGAGAAGACCATGCGGCTGGTGCGCAAGGGCCCCGGCGAAGTTTATGCCCGCGACATCCAGGCCGACCCCTCGATTACGATTCAAAACCCCGGTCAGTTGA